>NZ_JBEOVH010000001.1:462949-508934 GCF_040295385.1 Streptomyces sp. NPDC002825 | reverse complement strand
GGTGGACTTTTTCAAAGGAACCTCGACCATCCGAAGATGGACGGGGTATCAACTAATCTGGCGTTGATTTTTGGCACGCTGTTGAGTTCTCAAGGTGCGGACGCTTCCTTCGTTCCTGTTTCCAGGCCCTCCGGGCGCTTCCTTCGTTTCCGACTCTATCAGATCTTTCCGATCCGATTTCCTCGGTGCTTTCCGGTCCCTTTCGCTTTCGCTCCGGGCCCTTCCGGCGTTTCCGACTCTATCAGATCCTCGCGGTCCTGATTCCCAGTCAGAGGGGTTTGTCTTTCCGGCTGTTGGGCCGTTCCGACGAGTGAGACTTTAGTGGATTCCCTGCCCTCGACGCTAATCGGGGGGCTGCGCCCAAACCTTCGAACGCGGATTCCTCATTTCGCAAAAACGCACGGAAAGCATGACGGCACGACAAAGCACCGGCTGCTTCTGTGGATCTTGCGGAATGGCTGTCCGGGGCCGACCGGAGTCGGTGCTCACGTCGGACAACTCGGAGAACCTTACGGATCGGGGAGTTCCGTGTCAACCCTGGTCCGTGGTGGTTCCTCTGCTCGGGTGACGGAAGGCGTGGCGGTAGTCGCGGGGGCTGGTGCCCAGGTGGGAGGCGAAGTGCTGGCGCATGGTGACCTCGCTGCCGAAGCCCGCGCGGCGGGCCACCTCGGGGAGGGGGTGGTCGGTTCGTTCGAGGAGCTTCTGGGCGGCCGCCACGCGCTGGGTGATGAGCCAGTGGAGAGGGGTCGCTCCCGTGGTGGCGTGGAAGTGGCGGGCGAAGGAGCGGGGGGACATCCCGGCGAGGGCGGCCAGGCTCGCGACCGTGTGGGGTTCGGCCAGGTGGGCCAGGGCGTGGGCGCGTACCGCGGCGAGGGCGTCGGCGTCCCGGTCGGCGCGGGGGGTGGGGTGCTCGATGAACTGGGCCTGGGTCCCCGTACGGAAGGGGGCGGTGACCATCGAGCGGGCGACCGTGGCGGCGGCTTCGGCGCCGTGGGCGGTGCGGACGAGGTGGAGGCAGAGGTCGATGCCGGCTGCGGTGCCTGCCGAGGTCCAGATGCCGGTGTCCTCGACGTAGAGGGCGTCCGGTTCTACCTGGACTGCCGGGTGGAGGGCGGCCAGGGTGCTCGCCAGGTGCCAGTGGGTGACGGCTCGGCGGCCGTCCAGGAGGCCCGCGCGGGCGAGGACGAAGGCGCCGGCGCAGAGCGAGGCGACCGGGATGCCGGCCGTGTGGGCGCGGCGGAGGGCTTCGAGGACGGGGGCCGGGATGTCGGCGTACGGGTCGTCGATGCCGGGGACGACGACCAGGTCGGTGGGGGTGAGGTCGTCGATCCAGCTGAGCGGGCGGTCGGGGGTGAGGGTGAGGCTCCCGCGCAGGGGGATGGGGGTGTCCGGGTCGGTGGCGGTGCGGCGGAGTTCGAAGGGCGGGACGCCGCGGAGGGTGCGGTCGCTGTCCCAGACCTCGGTGATGACGGAGATGTCGAAGGCCCGCACGCCGGGGAAGGTGACGAGCGCGATGCGTTGGGGGCGGGGGGTGGGCTGCTGCGGCATCTTGGCAGTAAAGCATCGATCGCTGTCATTCGTACCCCTGGGAGGCGGCTGCCTCCGGCGGGAGGATCGTTGTCATGGAGATCAACGAGAACGCAGCGCTGGTGGTCATCGACGTGCAGAAGGGTTTCGAGCAGGAGTTCTGGGGGCGCCGGAACAATCCTGAGGCGGAGGCGAACATCGCGGCTCTGATCGATGCCTGGCAGGAGACGGGGCGGCCGGTCGTCTTCGTACGGCACGACTCGCCCCGGGCGGGTTCGCCGCTGGAGCTCGGGACCGAGGGGAACCAGTTCAAGGACTTCGTGGAGGAGCGGCGGGGGAAGGGGTCCGGGCCTGAGCTCCTCGTGACGAAGTCCGTGAACTCCGCGTTCTACGGGGAGCCGGATCTGGATGCCTGGCTGAGGGGGGTCGGCCGCGGCGGAGCCGCTGACGGGCAGCGTGGGCAGGTCGTCGTGGTGGGGATCCAGACCAACATGTGCAACGAGACCACCGCCCGGATGGGCGGGAATCTCGGGTACGACGTGCTGTTCGCGCTGGACGCGATGCACACCTTCGACCTGGCCGGGCCGTTCGGCTGGACGCAGACGGCGGAGGAGCTGACCCGGGCGACGGCGGTGTCGCTGCACGGTGGGCGGTTCGCCCGGGTCGTGACCACGGAGGACGTGCTGAAGGGCGTGTCCGCCGGGTCCGCCGCCTAAGGGGTCAGCTGTTGCCGGAGGCCAGCTCGCGGCTGCGGTCGCGGGCGGCTTCCAGGGCGGCGATCAGGGCGGCCCGTACGCCGTGGTTCTCCAGTTCGCGGATGGCGCTGATGGTGGTGCCGGCCGGGGAGGTGACGGCCTCGCGGAGCTTGACCGGGTGCTCGCCGCTGTCGCGGAGCATGACGGCGGCGCCGATGGCTGCCTGGACGATGAGGTCGTGGGCCTGGGCGCGGGGCAGTCCGAGGAGGATGCCGGCGTCGGTCATGGCTTCGACGAGGAAGTAGAAGTAGGCCGGGCCCGAGCCGGAGAGGGCGGTGGCGGCGTCCTGCTGGGACTCGGGGACGCGGAGGGTCTTGCCGACGCCGCCGAAGATCTCCTCCGTGTGGGCGAGGTGCTCGGGGGTGGCGTGGCTGCCGGCGGAGATGACGGACATGCCCTCGTCGACGAGGACGGGGGTGTTCGGCATGACGCGGACGACCGGGGTGCCGGCGGTGAGGCGTTCCTCGATGAAGGAGGTGGGGATGCCGGCCGCCGCGCTGATGACCAGGCGGTCGGCGGTGACGTGCGGGGCGAGTTCGTCGAGGAGGCGTCCCATGTCCTGCGGCTTGACGGCCAGGATGAGGGTGTCGGCGCGCTTGGCGGCCTCGGCGTTGGTGACGGCCTCGACGCCGTAGCGGGTGCGGAGTTCCTCGGCGCGTTCGGCGCGGCGGGCGGTGACCAGGAGGTTCGCGGGGCGCCAGCCGGCGCGGATCATGCCGCTGAGGAGCGCTTCACCGATCTTGCCGGTGCCGAGGACTGCGACGGTCTGGGTCATGGGTCTGTTCACCTCGCCGGAGGGGGCCTTTTGGTCATCCTTTCACCGGTGCGGCCCGGGATGCGTGGGGTGTCCGAGGGGCGGTCAGGGTGGTCGTGGGCGGTCAGGCGGTGCGGCGGCGGAGGGTGGCGGCGCCGAGGCAGAGGACGAGGACGGCGCAGCCGGCGACGACGAGGGCGTCGCGGACGAAGGTCGCGGTCATGTCGGTGTGGCGGAGGACCTCGTTCATGCCGTCGACGGCGTACGACATGGGGAGGACGTTCGAGATCGCCTCCAGGGCGGGGGCCATGCGGTCGCGCGGGGTGAAGAGGCCGCAGAGCAGCAGCTGGGGGAAGATCACGGCCGGCATGAACTGGACGGCCTGGAACTCGGACGCGGCGAAGGCGGAGACGAAGAGGCCGAGGGCGGTGCCGAGGAGGGCGTCGAGGAGGGCCACCAGGAGCAGGAGCCAGGGGGAGCCGATGACGTCGAGGCCGAGGAACCAGAGGGCGAGGCCGGTGGCCAGGAGGGACTGGAGGACGGCGACGAGTCCGAAGGCGAGGGCGTAGCCGGCGATGAGGTCGGCCTTGCCGAGGGGCATGGCGAGGAGGCGTTCCAGGGTGCCGGAGGTGCGTTCCCTGAGGGTGGCGATGGAGGTCACCAGGAACATCGTGATGAGCGGGAAGATGCCGAGGAGCGAGGCGCCGATGCTGTCGAAGGTGCCGGGGCTTCCGTCGAAGACGTAGCGGAGCAGGAAGAGCATCACGCAGGGGACGAGGAGCATCAGGGCGATCGAGCGCGGGTCGTGGCGCAGCTGGCGCAGGACGCGGGCGGCGGTGGCGAGGGTGCGGTTCGGGTTCACGGTCGCTCCTGGTGTGCGGCTCGGGTGTTCGCCGCGTCCACGAGGTGGAGGAAGGCCTCTTCGACGGTGGGCGTGTCGTTGCGGCGGCGGAGGTCCTCGGGGGTGTCCTCGGCGAGGATCTCGCCTTCGCGCATGAGGAGCAGTCGGTGGCAGCGCTCGGCCTCGTCCATGACGTGGGAGGAGACGAGGAGGGTGGTGCCGCGGTCGGCGGCGAGGCGGTGGAAGAGGTTCCACAGGTCGCGGCGGAGGACGGGGTCGAGGCCGACCGTGGGCTCGTCGAGGACGAGGAGTTCCGGGGTGCCGAGGAGGGCGACGGCGAGGGAGACGCGGCTGCGCTGGCCGCCGGAGAGCCGGCCGGCGAGGGAGTCGGCGTGGTCGGCGAGGTCGACGTCCTCGATGGCCCGGTCGACGGCGGTGCGGCGGTCGTGGCGGTGGGCGCGGCCGGGGAGCAGGACGGCGGCGAAGTAGTCGAGGTTCTGGCGGACGGTGAGGTCGTCGTAGACGGAGGGTGCCTGGGTGACGTAGCCGATGCGGGAGCGGAGGGCGGGGTCGCCGGCGGGGCGGCCGAGGACCTGGAGTGTGCCGGTGACCTTGGCCTGGGTGCCGACGATGGCGCGCATGAGGGTGGTCTTGCCGCAGCCGGAGGGGCCGAGGAGGCCGGTGACCTGTCCTGGGGGGACGGTGAAGTCGAGGGCGCGGAGGACCTGGCGGTCGCCTCGGACGGTGGTGAGGTTGTGGGCGGTGATGGCCGCGGCCTCTGCGGGCTCACCCGAGGTCTGCGAGGCCTCGTAATTCATCATGTGATGAATAGTGCGCCTGGGGGTGCCGGGCGTCAAGGACCCGGGCGGGGCCGGCTGTATCGGGGGACGGGCGGGGTGCGGGCCGGCGGGCGGGGACGAGCGGGTCGGCCGAGAGGCCGACCGCGGCCTACTTGCGCTTCGGCTTCTTTCGGGCCGCCGGGTTGCCCGTGCGGGTGTTGCGGCGCTTCTCGTACTGCGCCACGGCGGTCTCGTACTCCGTGCGGTGGAGCTTCTCGCCGGGGGCCTCGACGAAGCAGCGGGCCGCGTAGGCGAGGAGGGCGCCGATGAAGCCGATCGCCTTCAGGCTGCGGAGGGACTCCTCGCGGGCCGGGTCGGCCGGGCGGCGGACGAAGCCCTCCCAGGTCTTGGCGAAGGCGATGGCGCTGCAGACCGCGAACATGATGACGACCAGCGTGTTCACGATGCCGCCGACGTCGGCGATCTGCAGGCCCTCGTAGGCGAAGCGCAGCACGAAGCAGGCCGCGACGGCGGCGGCGAGGGCGCCGGCGGCGAGGCCGGCGCGGCGCAGCGCGTAGTGACCGCTGTGGTCGACCCAGGTCGTGCCGAAGAAGCGGATCTCCTCCGGCTGCGGCCCGGTGCCGGTCTTGCTGGGGGTCTGCTCTTCGTCGCTCACAGGGTCGATTATCCCCGGGCGACGGTGGAAGAGGTCAGGGACAGCGCGGCGCGACCATGTCGTCGCTGCCCGTGTGGACGTACGCGTCGGAGACGTACTCGCCCGGCGCTATGTTGTCCCAGATGTTCGTCGTGCCGTACGGGCCGCTGATCCACTCGCCGTACTTCTGGCAGTTGATCGCGACGGTGGCGCCGAGCGGCAGCACCCGGACGATCGGGTACTGGGTGCTCGGTCCCGAGCGCACGTTCAGCCGGTACCCCGGTGCGACCTCGTAGCGTGTGGTCATGGTGTCCTCCCCCTGTGGCACGAGCGGTGGCGCAAAAGCGCTCCGCCGAGTTTCACTCTCCGCGACGCGCAGGCTAGCAAGCCCCACCGACATCGCGGGCACCATGGACTAGGCTCCGTCGGGTCGCGCACGTGCGCGCGATGTGACGGGGACTCACACGGGGGTGGGCGATGCCACCGTTGCGCGGCACCGGTGCCGAACGGTATGCGGAGGAGCCCGAATACGCGGGCGACTACCGCCTCCAGGCCTGTCTGGGGGCCGGCGGCATGGGCGTCGTGCACCTCGCGAGCTCGGCCTCGGGGCTGCGGCTCGCGGTCAAGGTCGTACACGCTCGGTATGCGGAGGACCCCGAGTTCAGGGCGCGTTTCCGCCAGGAGGTCGCGGCCGCCCGCCGGGTCAGCGGGGCCTTCACCGCGCCGGTCGTCGACGCCGACCCCGATGCCGTACGCCCCTGGATGGCGACCCTCTACGTCCCCGGGCCCACCCTCGCCGACCAGGTGAAGCGGAACGGCCCGCTGTCCCCCGCCGAACTGCGCCGGCTCACCGCCGGGCTCGCGGAGGCGCTGCGCGACATCCACCGCGCGGGGGTCGTCCACCGGGACCTCAAGCCCAGCAACGTCCTCCTGACCGACACCGGCCCGAAGGTCATCGACTTCGGGATCTCCCGGCCGGTCGACAGCGATCTGCACACGGAGACGGGCAAGCTCATCGGCTCGCCGCCGTTCATGGCGCCCGAGCAGTTCCAGCGGCCCCGGGAGGTCGGGCCCGCGGCGGACGTGTTCGCGCTGGGTTCCGTGCTCGTGCACGCGGCCACCGGACACGGTCCGTTCGACTCGGACAGCCCGTACATCGTGGCGTACCAGGTCGTCCACGACGAGCCGGACCTGACGGGGGTGCCGGCGGACCTGGCGCCGCTCGTCGCCCGCTGCCTCTCCAAGGAGCCGGTCCAGCGCCCGACCCCGGCCCAGATCATGCAGGCGCTGCTGCCTCCCTCGTACGCGGCCGAGGCCTTCATACCGGCGCAGCGGCGGCGGCCGGCGCTGCCCGAGGGCGAGGACACCGGCCCCGCGCCCGCGTGGGACGCGGACACACCGGTACGGGCTCCCGCGCCGGTCCCGCCGCCGCGCGGCCCGCGGGTCCGGATCCGGCCGCGCCCGACGATCGCCGTCGCGGCCGCGCTCGCGCTGACCGCGGCCGGCCTGTACGCGGCACTCAGCCAGCCGGCCGAGCACCGGTCCGAGACGCCGACGAGCCCCGCCGAGGTGGCGACCTCGTTCGCCGGCTGGCACACCACGCTCCAGGAGCACGGCCCGACGGCCGCGCCCTCCTGCGCGCACGACGGGGGCGCGCTGTACTGCTCGGCCCGGGGCGTCGGCCTCGCCCGGCTCGACCCGGTCACCGGGCGGGTCCTCTGGTCGCGTCCCGCCCCCATCGGGCAGGAGCCGCCGGACGCGCCCGTGCTCCTCGCGGACGGCGTGGTCGGGGCCGCGGCCGCGCCGGCTCCCCTGCGGGCGTACGCGGCCGGGGACGGCACCCCCGGCTGGACCGTCCGCGGGAAGCTTCCCGAGGTGTACCTGCCGTCCGGCAGCGCCCTCGTCCTGGCCGACGGCGTCGGCGGCATCCGCGCGGTCGACGCCCGCGGCGGCGAGGAGCTGTGGCGGCACGGACTGACCGGCTTCGGGGTGCCGCGCCCGGGACCGTACGACGCTCCCTCCGGGCTCCTCACCGTCTCCGAGCTCTCGGCGGACGGGAAGCACACCAGAATCGGCGCGATCCGCCCCGCCACCGGGGAAGTGGTCTGGCAGCGGAACCTGGACGGGAACCTCGAACCGCTGGGCCGCACCGGCGACGGCGCGCTCGTCCTCGCGTCCTTCTGGGACACCTCGCTGGTCGACGCGCTCGTGCTACTGGGACCGGGGGGTGACGGGGAGGCGGGTGCCGCGCGCACGCTGCCCCTGCCCTACCGGATCGACCTCCGGGGCATCGCCGTGCACGGCGCCGTCGTCCATCTGCTCGACGCCGACGGGCACGTCACCGCCGTCGACACCGCCGCTCCGAAGGGGCGGGTGCTGTGGGACCTGGAGACGGGCGCCAGGAACGTCTCCACGCCGGTTCTCGCCGGTGAGCGGCTGTACTTCTCCGCCCAGGACGGCCGGCTGTTCGCGGTGGACACCGCGCGCGGTGCGGTGATCGGCCAGACCCGGCCGCGGCTGCGGAACGGACGCCTGGACTACGCGCCCCTGGTACCCGCGCCGCTCGTCGCCGGGGAGCGGGTGTTCGGGACGGCGCCCGACGGGTCCGTCTTCGCGGTGGACGCGCGCGATCCGGCGTCCTGGTGAGCGGGTACGAGTGAGGGGCGCGGGTTTGGACCCGCGCCCCTCACTCGTACGTCCTGCCGGGCTCAGCCCAGCTTCGTCACGTCCCTGACCGCGCCCTTGTCGGCGCTCGTCGCCATCGCCGCGTACGCCCGCAGCGCCGCCGAGACCTTGCGCTCGCGGTTCTTCGGCGCGTACACGCCGCCGAGGGCCTCGCGGCGGGACGCGAGGGTCTCGTCGTCGACGAGGAGCTCGATCGAGCGGTTCGGGATGTCGATGCGGATGCGGTCGCCGTCCTCGACGAGCGCGATCGTGCCGCCCGAGGCCGCCTCCGGCGAGGCGTGGCCGATGGAGAGGCCCGAGGTGCCGCCCGAGAAGCGGCCGTCCGTGACGAGGGCGCAGGTCTTGCCCAGGCCCCGGCCCTTGAGGAAGGACGTCGGGTAGAGCATCTCCTGCATGCCGGGGCCGCCGCGCGGGCCCTCGTAGCGGATGACGACCACGTCGCCGTCGGTGACCTGCTTGTTCAGGATCTTCTCGACGGCCTCCTCCTGCGACTCGCAGACGACGGCCGGGCCCTCGAAGGTCCAGATCGACTCGTCGACGCCGGCGGTCTTCACGACGCAGCCGTCGACGGCGAGGTTGCCGTGCAGGACGGCGAGGCCGCCGTCCTTCGAGTACGCGTGGGCGGCGTCGCGGATGCAGCCGTTCGCGGCGTCCGTGTCGAGGGTGTCCCAGCGCTCCGACTGGGAGAAGGCGGTCGCCGAGCGGACGCAGCCGGGGGCCGCGTGCCACAGCTCGACGGCCTCCTCGGAGGCCGAGCCGCCGCGGACGTCCCAGGCGTCCAGCCACTCCTTGATGGAGCGGGAGTGGACCGAGTGGACGTCCTCGTTGAGCAGGCCCGCGCGGTACAGCTCGCCGAGGATGGCCGGGATGCCGCCGGCCCGGTGCACGTCCTCCATGTAGTACGTGCGGTCCTTGGCGACGTTCGGGGCGACCTTCGCCAGGCAGGGGACGCGGCGGGAGACCTCGTCCATGTCCGGCAGGCCGTAGTCCAGCTCGGCCTCCTGGGCGGCGGCGAGCAGGTGCAGGATCGTGTTGGTCGAGCCGCCCATGGCGATGTCGAGGGCCATCGCGTTCTCGAAGGCGGCGCGGGTCGCGATCGACCGCGGCAGGACGGAGGCGTCGTCCTCGTCGTAGTACCGGCGGGTGATGTCGACGACCGTGCGGGCCGCGTTCTCGTACAGCGCCTTGCGGGCGGTGTGCGTGGCGAGCACGGAGCCGTTGCCCGGGAGGGACAGGCCGATCGCCTCGGTCAGGCAGTTCATCGAGTTGGCGGTGAACATGCCGGAACAGGAACCACAGGTCGGACAGGCGTTCTCCTCGATGCGGGAGATGTCCTCGTCCGAGATCTTCGGGTTCACCGCGTCGGAGATCGCGTCCACCAGGTCGAGCGTGCGGACCGAGCCGTCGACGAGGGTGGCGCGGCCGGACTCCATCGGGCCGCCGGACACGAAGACCGTCGGGATGTTGAGGCGGAGAGCCGCCATCAGCATGCCGGGGGTGATCTTGTCGCAGTTGGAGATGCAGATCAGGGCGTCGGCGCAGTGCGCCTCGACCATGTACTCCACGCTGTCCGCGATCAGGTCGCGGGACGGCAGGGAGTAGAGCATGCCGCCGTGGCCCATCGCGATGCCGTCGTCGACCGCGATCGTGTTGAACTCGCGGGCGATGCCGCCGGCGGCGGTGATGGCCTCGGAGACGATCCGGCCGACCGGCTGGAGGTGGGTGTGACCGGGGACGAACTCCGTGAAGGAGTTGGCCACGGCGATGATGGGCTTCCGGCCGATGTCCGCGCCGGGTACACCGGAGGCGCGCATAAGGGCGCGGGCGCCCGCCATGTTGCGGCCGTGGGTGACAGTGCGGGACCTCAGCTCGGGCATCGTCGCTCGCTCCTCGTGATGGGTGTGCTTGCTTTCGAGCGTACGCCGACGCTCCAAGATCTGGACAGGGCGTCCGTCATGCGGGACGGGTGTTCAGTTCTCGGACGGTTGACGGTGCTCTTCTCAGGCTTCCGTCAGGTAGCGCTGGAGGGTCGGGGCCACCTGTTCCACGATCCGCTCCGGGTCCGCCGAGGCCAGCGGCTCGACCTGGATCACGTACCGCATGATCACGATCCCGATCATGTGGGACGCGGCCAGCTCCGCGCGGAAGCCCGGGTCCGGCACGTCGAGCTCGGCCGCGATCCGCTCCAGGAGCCGCCGCAGCACGAAGGTCCGCAGCACCTTGGCCGCCGCCTCGTGGGTGAGCGCGGAGCGGACGATCGCGAGGAGCGGGGCGCGGGAGGCCGGGTTCTCCCAGACGCCGATGAAGAAGCGCGCGAGCCGTTCGCCGATGGCATCGCGGGGGCCGCCGAGGATCGCCGGGACGACGAGCGCGGGCTCGAAGGAGACCTCGATGGCGGCGGCGAAGACCTCGTCCTTCGTGCCGAAGTAGTGGTGCACGAGCGCTGGGTCCACCCCGGCGGCCTTGGCGATGCCGCGCACCGAGGCCTTGTCGTAGCCGCGCTCGGCGAACTGGGCGCGGGCCGCCTCCAGGATCCGTTCGCGCGCGCCCGGACCGCTCTCCTCCTCGGTACGGGACGGGCGGCCGCGCCGGCGCGGGGCCGGGTCGGTCATGGGCGGGGCGCCCCTTCGGACCGGTGGGCGGGGCGGACCGCCGGGGAGGCGAGGTGGAGCCGGGTGAAGGCGAGCGCCTCCGCGAGGTCGGCCTCGCGTTCGGCGGCTGACATCGCGCGGCGGGTGTTGACCTCGATGACGACGTGCCCGTCGAAGCCGGTGACCGCGAGCCGCTCCAGGAGCTCGGCGCAGGGCTGGGTGCCGCGCCCGGGCACCAGGTGCTCGTCCTTGGCGGAGCCCTTGCCGTCGGCGAGGTGGACGTGGCCGAGGCGGTCGCCCATGCGGTCGATCATCGCGAGGGCGTCGGTGCGGGCGGTCGCGGTGTGCGAGAGGTCGACGGTGAAGTGCCGGTAGTCGTCCTTCGTGACGTCCCACTCGGGGGCGTACGCGAGCATCTCCCGGTCCTTGTACCGCCACGGGTACATGTTCTCGACGGCGAACCGGACGTCCGTCTCGTCCGCCATCCGCCAGATGCCGGTCACGAAGTCCTTGGCGTACTGGCGCTGCCAGCGGAACGGCGGGTGCACGACGACCGTCGACGCGCCGAGCTTCTCGGCCGCCGCCTGCGCGCGCTGGAGCTTGACCCACGGGTCGGTGGACCAGACGCGCTGGGTGATGAGGAGGCAGGGGGCGTGCACGGCCAGGATCGGGACCTGGTGGTAGTCGGAGAGCCGGCGCAGCGCCTCGATGTCCTGGCTGACCGGGTCGGTCCACACCATGACCTCGACGCCGTCGTACCCGAGGCGCGCGGCGATCTCGAAGGCCGTCGCCGTCGACTCCGGATAGACCGAGGCCGTCGACAGGGCGACCTTCGCATCCGGGATGCGCACCACTGGTTCTGCCACGGGGAACAGCGTACGGGGCGGGCCGGGGGGCCGGAGGGTGGTTCCGGTCACGCCCGGCCGCCGTGTGCCGCGGGCTCAGTTCCGTACGTGGGGGGCGTGCGACGGGACGTTCCGTGCGCCGGTGAGTTCCGTACGCCGGTTCCGTGCGCCGGTGAGTTCCGTACGCCGGTTCCGTACGCCGGTGAGTTCCGTACGCCGGTTCCGTACGCCGGTGAGCCGTGCGCCGGTGAGTTCCGTACGCCGGTTCCGTACGCCGGTCAGTGCCCCGGCAGGTGGTCCAGGCGGCGCAGGATGACGCCCTCGCGCAGGGCCCAGGGGCAGATCTCCAGCTCCTCCACGCCGAGCAGGTCCATCGCGCCCTCCGCCACGAGCGCGCCCGCGAGGAGCTGTCCGGCGCGGCCCTCCGAGACGCCGGGCAGGGCCGCCCGCTCGGGCACGGTCATCCCGGCGAGCCGCGGGACCCACTCCTCCAGGGCCTTGCGGGACAGGATCCGCTGGACGTAGAGGCCCTCCCCCGAGCCGGGCGCGCCCGCGATCCTGGCGAGCTGCTTGAAGGTCTTGGAGGTGGCCACGACGTGGTCGGGGCGGCCGAAGCGGCTGAACTCGCCGACCGTACGGGCGATCTGCGCGCGCACATGGCGGCGCAGGGCCTTCACGTCCGCGGTGTCGGCCGGGTCGCCGGGCAGCCAGCCGGCCGTCAGGCGGCCGGCGCCGAGGGGCAGGGAGACCGCCGTGTCCGGGTCCTCGTCGATGCCGAAGGCGACTTCGAGGGAGCCGCCGCCGATGTCGAGGAGGAGCAGCTTGCCCGCGGACCAGCCGAACCAGCGGCGGGCGGCGAGGAAGGTGAGCCGGGCCTCCTCCTCGCCGGTGAGGACCTGGAGGTCGACCCCGGTCTCGTCCTTCACGCGCGCGAGGACCTCGTCGGCGTTGCTGGCCTCGCGCACGGCGGAGGTCGCGAAGGGCAGCACCTCCTCGCAGCCCTTGTCCTCGGCGGCCAGGAGCGCGTCCCGCACGGTCGCGATGAGCCGCTCGACGCCGCTGGGCGCGATCGCGCCCGCCTCGTCGAGCAGCTCGGCAAGCCGCAGCTCCGCCTTGTGCGAGTGGGCGGGCAGCGGCCGGGCGCCGGGGTGGGCGTCCACCACGAGCAGGTGCACTGTGTTCGAACCGACGTCGAGGACTCCGAGTCTCATGGGCGGAACGCTACTGCGCCGACCCGCATACGCTTGGTGTTGTGCCAAAGACGAAGAAGGCGAAGCCGGACAAAGACCGTGGCGGCGACGGCGGCGTGAAGGCGGCCAGGACCGCGCACGCGGCGAAGGCCGTAAAGGCGGTCAAGGCCGGGAAGCAGAAGCGGGACAAGGCCGAGGAGCCCGACGAGAAGGGCCTCGACTTCGCGCGCGCGTGGATCGAGTTTCCCGATCCCGCCGACGAGGAGCAGGTCTTCCGCTGTGACCTGACCTGGCTGACCTCCCGCTGGACCTGCATCTTCGGCAACGGCTGCCAGGGCATCCAGGAGGGGCGCGCCGACGACGGCTGCTGCACGCTGGGTGCGCACTTCTCCGACGAGGACGACGAGAAGCGGGTCGCCGAGCATGTGGCGCGGCTCACTCCGGAGCTGTGGCAGTTCCACGACGTCGGTGCGGAATCGGGCTGGGTGCAGCTCGACGAGGACGGCGACCGGCAGACCCGCCGCTGGCAGGGGTCCTGCATCTTCCAGAACCGGCCCGGTTTCGCGGGCGGCGCGGGCTGCTCGCTGCACATCCTGGCGATGAAGGAGGGCCGGGAGCCGCTCGAGACGAAGCCGGACGTGTGCTGGCAGCTGCCGGTGCGGCGGACGTACGACTGGATCGAGCGTCCTGACGACACCAAGGTGCTCCAGGTGTCAATCGGCGAGTACGACCGGCGCGGCTGGGGGCCGGGCGGTCACGACCTGCACTGGTACTGCACGACGGCGTCGTCGGCGCACGTCGGTGCCGAGCCGGTCTACGTCTCGTACCGGCCGGAGCTGGTCGAGATGATGGGCGAGGAGGCGTACGGGGTGCTGGCCGGTCTGTGCGAGGCGCGGCTCGCCTCGCAGCTGCCGCTGGTGGCCCCGCATCCGGCTGATCCCGCCTCCTAGGAACCCCGGCGTCCGGCGACTAGGAGGACGGGGGCGGGTCCTCCGGTGACGGCTGGGTCGTGCCCGGGTCCGAGCTCGTGGGCGGGGGCTCCTCCGTCGTCGGGGGCGGGGTGGTCGGTTCCGTCGTCGGCTCGGTGGTCGTCGGCGGCGGGGTCGTGGGCTCGGTGGTCGGCGGCGTCGTCGGTTCCGTGGTCGGCGGGGTCGTGGGCGGCGTCGTCGGTTCCGTCGTGGGCGGGCTGGTCGGCGGGGTCGTGGGCTCCGTCGTCGCCGGCGGGGGCGTGATGACCCGGTCGTCCGTCGGCGGCGGCTTCCGGTAGCCGTCGATCCGCACCTCCGCGCCCGAGGGGTTCACGCCCACGCGCGCGCTCCAGGAGCCGACGGGTTCGCGGGCGTGGTCGACGCGGACGGCGATCGTGATCTTCTCCCCGGGGCGGAGCGTGCCGGATGCCCGGCTCACGTAGAGCCAGGGGGCGTCCGTCCACAGCGCCCAGTCGACGGGTGAGCCGCCGGAGGCGGTCAGCGTGAGCAGGGTGAGGTCGCCGCGGCCGGTGGCGGAGACCGTGATCCAGCCGGCGGCGGGCTCGCCGGGCCGGGCCGGTTCGGTGGGGCCGCCGGGGCTGACGACCTCGACGGAGACGTCGGGGGCGCGGCTGCCCTGGGTGAAGCTGGGCTCGGGGGTGGCGCGGGCGTTCCCCGCGTTCTCGTAGTGGTCGCCGTCCGGGGCCACCGGTTCGTCCGCCTCGCGCGCGCTGATCCTGCGTCCGTCGTGGCCGGCCGTGTCGGCGTCCGGGGTGCCGCGGTAGGAGGTCCACAGGGCGAGGACGGGGGCGGCGACCACGGCGGCGACGACGGTGGTGGTCACCGCGCGGGCCCGCATCCGGTCGCGGCGGGCGATGTGGTCCTTCGGGTCCATCGGAAAGCCGGTCGGCGCGAAGCGCGGGGCGCCGGCACGCGCGCGTGGGACGTGCAGCATCGCCATGTACGCGGCGGCCCGGGGCGCCTCGACGAGCGGCAGCCGGTCCGCGGGGAGGGCCGAGGCGCCGGGCCAGGGGCCCGCGGCGCCGACGCGCTCGGCGGCGCGGCGGCAGCGGGGGCAGTCGTCGACGTGGCGGACGAGCTCGGCGCGCAGGGCGGCCGAGAGGAACACCTCGTGGTCGCCGGTGAGGCGGGCGACGGTGGGGCAGCTGCCGGTCTCCACGACGGCGAGGGCGGCGCGGGTCCGCTCGACCTCGCAGCCGGCGGTGGCGAGGAGTTCCCGGGCGGCCAGCGGGTCGAGGGAGAGCACGGCGGCGACCTGGCGGTGGCTGAGGCCGTGCCGCACGGCGAGCTCCAGGGCCTCGCGCTGCTCGGGCGTGGTGCCGGCGGCCTCGGGCCAGGCGAGCAGGGCGAGTTCGGCGCGGCGGCGCTCGGCGGTCTCCTCGGAGACCCGGGGCGGCTCGGAGGCGGTGACGGCCGGGCGGCCGGTGTGGGCGCCCTGGCGCTTGCGTCGCTGCTCGCCGAGGCTGCGCAGACAGGCCCAGCGGGCGAGGGCGTACAGCCAGGCCGTGCGTCCGTCCTCGTCGGAGGGGCAGCGGCCGTGGTGGCGCTCGGCGACGGCGAGGACGTCGCCGAGGACGGCGGTGGCCGTGTCGTGGTCGCAGAGCACGGAGAGGCAGTACGTGAAGAGGCCGTCGAGGGCGGCCTCATAGCGGGCGGGGGGACGCCGGCCGAGCGTGCGCGGTCCCTGGTCCGTGGCGCGGTGCGCCCGGTGTGCGCCGGTGGTGCGTGCGGGGGATTCCAGCCTGCTGCTCGTCACTGGGCGACCGTAGGCAGGACGGGGGGCACTCTTCGTACCGGTCGCTCCATTCTCATTCTTACGGGTGAAGGTATCGCTCGAAAGAGGACAGGAACCGGGCGTTCCGGTGCCGTCGGGCTGCCCCTGTGGACGGTCCGGGCCCGTTGTCGGTGGCGGCGGATACGGTGTCGCTCATGGCTGCCCGTACGAAAACCGCCAAGGACAGGCCGTCCTACCGCTGCACCGAGTGCGGCTGGCAGACGGCCAAGTGGCTCGGCCGCTGCCCCGAGTGCCAGGCCTGGGGGACGGTCGAGGAGTACGGCGCGCCCGCCGTCCGGACGACCGCGGCGGGGCGCGTCTCCACCGCCGCGCTGCCCATCGGCCAGGTCGACGGCCGGCAGGCGACCGCCCGCTCGACCGGCGTCGACGAGCTGGACCGGGTCCTCGGCGGGGGCCTGGTGCCCGGCGCCGTCGTGCTGCTCGCGGGCGAGCCCGGCGTCGGCAAGTCCACGCTCCTGCTCGACGTCGCGGCCAAGGCGTCGAGCGACGAGCACCGCACGCTGTACGTCACGGGCGAGGAGTCCGCGAGCCAGGTCCGGCTGCGCGCCGACCGGATCAACGCGCTCAGCGAGCATCTCTACCTGGCGGCCGAGACCGATCTGTCCGCCGTCCTCGGGCACCTCGACGCCGTGAAGCCCTCCCTGCTGATCATGGACTCGGTGCAGACCGTCGCCTCCCCCGAGATCGACGGCGCGCCCGGCGGCATGGCGCAGGTCCGCGAGGTCGCGGGAGCCCTCATCCGGGCCTCCAAGGAGCGCGGCATGGCGACGCTCCTCGTCGGCCACGTCACCAAGGACGGCGCGATCGCGGGCCCCCGGCTCCTGGAGCACCTGGTCGACGTCGTGCTGAGCTTCGAGGGCGACCGGCACGCGCGGCTGCGGCTGGTCCGTGGCGTGAAGAACCGGTACGGGGCGACGGACGAGGTCGGCTGCTTCGAGCTGCACGACGAGGGCATCACGGGGCTCGCCGACCCCTCCGGGCTCTTCCTGACCCGGCGCGACGTGGCCGTGCCCGGCACCTGTCTGACGGTCACCCTGGAGGGCCGCCGGCCGCTGGTCGCCGAGGTGCAGTCCCTGACGGTGGACTCCCAGATCCCCTCACCGCGCCGGACCGTGTCCGGTCTGGAGACCTCCCGGGTCTCGATGATGCTGGCGGTCCTGGAGCAGCGCGGGCGGATCAGCGCGCTGGGCAAGCGGGACATCTACAGCGCGACCGTCGGCGGGGTGAAGCTCACCGAGCCCGCCGCCGACCTGGCGATCGCGCTCGCGCTGGCCTCCGCCGCGAGCGACACCCCGCTGCCGAAGAACCTGGTCGCGATCGGCGAGGTGGGGCTCGCGGGCGAGGTGCGGCGGGTGACGGGGGTGCAGCGGCGGCTCGCCGAGGCGCACCGGCTGGGATTCACGCATGCGCTGGTGCCGTCGGACCCGGGGAAGGTGCCGGCGGGGATGACGGTGACGGAGGTGGGGGACGTGGGGGATGCGCTTCGGGTGCTGCCGCGGAGTCGCCGGGCGAAGGCGCCCCAGGAGGCGCCCGGACACTGAGACAGGGCTCGGCCCGGGGGCGAAGACGCAGGACGGGGAGCCCCCTCGGCGGGGGTGCCCAGCCTGCTCCGGACCCGCCTCGGCGGGGGTGCCCAGCCTCCTCCGGACCCCGTCCGGGGCAGGGTGACCACCCTCCTCCGGACCCCGTCCGGGGCCCTCGCGCCCTGGGGGTCCCCCCGGTGGAAGTCCGGGGGAGGAACGCATGCCCACAACCCCCGCGGGGTGGTGTCGCTAGACTTTGCCCTGGTCTCGCCCATCCGTACGAGCCGGAGGAGTGCAGTGGCAGCCAAGGACGGCAACGAAGCGCTGATGCGCGCCGCCCTGAGCGCGGTCGCGCCGGGTACCGCGCTGCGCGACGGCCTGGAGCGGATCCTCCGGGGAAACACGGGCGGTCTCATCGTGCTCGGCCTGGACAAAACGGTCGACTCGATGTGCACCGGCGGTTTCGAGCTGGACGTCGAGTTCACCGCCACGCGCCTGCGTGAGCTGTGCAAGCTCGACGGCGCGCTCGTCCTCGACAAGGACATCACCAAGATCCACCGCGCGGGTGTGCAGCTGGTCCCGGACGCCTCCATCCCCACCGAGGAGACCGGCACCCGCCACCGCACCGCGGACCGGGTCTCCAAGCAGTGCAAGTACCCGGTCGTCTCCGTCTCGCAGTCGATGCGCCTGATCGCGCTGTACGTGGGCGGTGAGCGCCGGGTCCTGGAGGAGTCGGCCGCGATCCTGTCCCGCGCGAACCAGGCGCTCGCGACCCTGGAGCGGTACAAGCTCCGGCTCGACGAGGTGGCCGGCACCCTCTCCGCCCTGGAGATCGAGGACCTGGTCACGGTCCGGGACGTCACCGCGGTCGCGCAGCGCCTGGAGATGGTCCGCCGGATCGCCACCGAGATCGCCGAGTACGTGGTCGAGCTCGGCACCGACGGGCGGCTCCTGTCGCTGCAGCTCGACGAGTTGATCGCGGGCGTGGAGCCGGAGCGCGAGCTGGTGATCCGGGACTATGTCCCTGAGCCGACGGCGAAGCGTTCGCGGACGGTCGCCGAGGCGCTCACCGACCTGGACGCGCTCACCCACACCGAGCTGCTCGAACTTCCGGTGGTGGCGCGGGCCCTCGGCTACAGCGGTTCGCCCGAGACCCTCGACTCGGCGGTCTCGCCGCGCGGCTACCGGCTCCTGGCGAAGGTGCCGCGGCTGCCCGGCGCGATCATCGAGCGGCTCGTGGAGCACTTCGGCGGGCTGCAGAAGCTCCTCGCGGCGAGCGTGGACGACCTCCAGACCGTCGACGGCGTCGGCGAGGCCCGCGCCCGCAGCGTCCGCGAGGGCCTGTCGCGGCTCGCGGAGTCCTCGATCCTGGAGCGGTACGTCTAGGACTCTCGCGGCGCGCGGAGTCCTCGATCCTGGAGCGGCACGTCCAGGGCTGTCTCGGCGCACGGAGTCCTCGATCCTGGAGCGGTACGTCCAGGACCCTCGCGGCGCGCGGAGTCCTCGATCCTGGAGCGGTACGTCCAGGACTCTCGCGGCGCGCGGAGTCCTCGATCCTGGAGCGGTACGTCCAGGGCCCGTCCATCCCTGTGCGTCGGATCAGGCCCCCGCCCGTACCGCTCTCAGTCCTTCGCCAGCCTGAACGAGGCCGGGGGCACCTTCGTGCCCGGCATCGTCGCCTCCACCAGGTACGTGCCGGGGCCGGCCTGGCCCGCCGGGGCGCTCGCGCACTGCGGGGCGCTGTGGCCGCGGTCCCATTCCACGGTGTGGGTGATGGTGGCGTGCGCGGGGACGCGCAGCAGGACCGGGTCGCCGGGGCGCGGGCAGTCGGCCGTGGACCAGATCTCGTCGTCCTGGGCGTCGCTGATCGTCAGAACCGCGCTGCGGGGCCCGAAGTCGGCCTTGCAGGTGGTGTTCGAGGTGTTCTTGGCGACGAGGAGGAAGCGGGGCTTCTCCCCGGTCTCGTAGGCCAGTTTGGTGGTGCGGAGCGTCAACTGCAGTGCTCCGGCAGGACAGTTCGGGAGCGGGGAGTCGGCCGGGACCTGCTGGCCCGCACCGGTGCCCGCGCCTCCGTCGCCGCCGGCCCCGTCGGTGTCGCCGTTCTTGCCGGTGCCCGCGGTGCCGGAGCCGCCACCCGCGTCCGTACCGGCGTCGGTTCCGGCGTCGGCGCCCGCGCCCTCGTCCGTACCGGCGCCCGCGGAACCGCCGTTGCCGCCGGAGTCGCCCGACTCGTCGCGCCCGCCCGGCTGTTGGCTGATCGCCGGGCCGGTGCCGGAGGGGCCCGGGGTGATCGAGGGCGGGGTCGGCGACGAGCCGTTGGCGGCGTCGTTCGCCTTCTTCCCGCCGCCGTCACCGGAGGTGACGGCCCATACGGCGAGCAGCGCGAGAAGCGCCACCAGGCACAGCGCCACCGCCCTCCGTCGCCAGTAGATGGTGGAGGGAAGCGGCCCGACCGGATTGCGCAAAGATCCCACGACCCGAACCTTACGAGAGATCCGGCCCAACTCCCGCCCCACCCGCCGCCCGAGACCTCAAGTTTTGCCGATGATCACATCCGTCGGTTCCGGGAACTTTTCCCGGATCCCCGCCCGAAACCATAGGGAACCGGCGCGAATCGCAGCCCCCCGCTTTCGTCGGGGATCGCTCCGGCCACCGGCCCCGGAGGCGGCGGACTCCGGATTCCGGTTAGCGTCATGCACCATGAACACCCTCCTCGACCTCTCCGACCGTCTGTACCTCGACGTCGCCGACTTCGCCCACTCCACGCCCAGCTGGTTCCAGTGGCTCGCCGAGGTGTGGACGGAGCTCGGGCTGCTGCTCTTCGGTGTGCTGTTCCTCGCCGGCTGGTGGCGCTCCCGCGAGGGGTCGAGCCGGGCGATGGCGCTCGCGCTGCTCGCCCCGGTCGCCACCGGCTTCGGTTACGTGGTGAGCGAGGCGCTGAAGTCGCTGATCGACGAGGAACGTCCGTGCCGCGCGGTCGCCGGAGCGCCCGTCTCGCTCGTCGCCTGTCCGCCGCACGGCGACTGGTCCTTCCCCAGCAACCACTCGGCGATCGCGGGCGCCGCCGCGATCGCGCTCGCCCTGTCCTGGCGCGGGATCGTCTGGCTGACCGTGCCGATGGCGCTCCTCATGGCCTTCTCCCGGGTCTTCGTCGGGGTCCACTACCCGCACGACGTGACCGTCGGCCTGCTGGTCGGCGCCGTGGTCGCCTTCCTCGTGATGCGGCTGGCGGAGCGGCCCGTGCGGGCCCTGGTGGAGACGGCCCGGTCGAGCCGTAACTCGTCCGTGGTGTGGTGCGCGGGGCGCGGGCCGAGTGCGCACGCCTCCGCGCACGCCCCCGCGCGCTCCGAGCGGCGCTCGCGGGCACGCCACGGCGCGTACTGATCGCGCCGGGGACGTGCCAGGATCGGGGGTGCCATGACTTCCATCGACACTCCCCCCACGTCCGAGGCCCCCGTCCCGCCGGCGCTCCCCGCCGAGCTGCACGGGCCCGTCCTCGCCTGGTTCGACCGGCACGCCCGTGACCTGCCCTGGCGCCGCCCCGAGGCCGGTGCCTGGGGCGTCATGGTCAGCGAGTTCATGCTCCAGCAGACCCCGGTCGTCCGGGTCCTCCCGGTGTACGAGCAGTGGCTGGCGCGCTGGCCGCGCCCGGCCGACCTGGCGGCCGAGGCCCCCGGCGAGGCGGTCCGCGCCTGGGGCCGGCTCGGCTATCCGCGGCGGGCGCTGCGGCTGCACGCGGCGGCCGTCGCCATAACGGAGCGGCACCACGGCGACGTGCCCCGCGACCACGGTCAGCTGCTCGCGCTGCCCGGCATCGGCGAGTACACGGCGGCGGCGGTGGCCTCCTTCGCGTACGGGCAGCGGCACGCCGTCCTGGACACCAATGTGCGCCGGGTCTTCGCGCGGGCGGCGACCGGCATCCAGTACCCGCCGAACGCGACCACGGCCGCCGAGCGGCGGCTCGCCCGCGCGCTGCTCCCGGAGGACGAGTCGACGGCGTCCCGGTGGGCGGCCGCGTCCATGGAGCTGGGCGCGCTCGTGTGCACGGCGAAGAACGAGGACTGCGGGCGCTGCCCGATCGCCGAGCGGTGCGCCTGGCGGCTGTCGGGCAAGCCGGCGCACGACGGGCCGCCGCGGCGGGGCCAGACGTACGCCGGGACCGACCGGCAGGTGCGCGGGCGACTCCTCGCCGTGCTGCGGGAGTCGGCGGAGCCGGTGGCGCAGGCGGCCCTGGACGCGGTCTGGGACGAGCCGGTGCAGCGGGCCAGGGCCCTGGACGGCCTGGTCGCGGACGGCCTCGTCGAGCCGCTGGACGACGGCCGGTACCGACTGCCGCTGTCCTGAGGACCGGTCACCTCGGGACCCCGTCCTGACCGCAGCTCTCCCCCGGGCCGGGTCCCGAAACCTTCTTCTCCCCCGCTGTTACACAACCGATGGGTAGCCGTGCGTCGACCGACGGCTGCCCCGCACAGCCCCGTGACAACCGCTCCGTAGCGTCGTCGACGACACGAGGAACGAAGCAGGTCACGGGGATCGGAGGCGGTTCGGATGAGGCACGGCGAGGTGCTCGACTTCGAGGAGTACGTACGCACGCGGCAGGACGCGCTGCTGCGCAGCGCCCGTCGTCTCGTGGCCGACCCCGTCGACGCCCAGGACCTCCTCCAGACGGCCCTCGCCCGGACGTACGGCCGCTGGGACGGCATCGCCGACAAGTCCCTCGCCGACGCCTACCTGCGCCGGGTCATGATCAACACCCGGACCGAGTGGTGGCGCTCCCGCAGGCTGGAGGAGGTGCCGACCGAGCAGCTGCCCGACGCGAGCATCGACGACCCGACCGAGCAGCACGCGGACCGCGCCCTCCTCATGGACGTCCTGAAGGTCCTCGCGCCCAAGCAGCGCAGCGTCGTCGTGCTGCGGCACTGGGAGCAGATGAGCACGGAGGAGACGGCGGCGGCGCTCGGCATGTCGACCGGTACGGTGAAGTCGACGCTCCACCGCGCGCTCGCCCGGCTCCGCCAGGAGCTGGAGAGCCGTGACCTCGACGCCCGCGCCCTGGGGCGGACCGGGGAGCGGACGACCGTACGAGGTGACGAAGGGGGGCGGGAGCGGTGCGCGGCCTAGACGGCGAACCCGGCGGCAGACCACACGAAGACCACCACGGGGCGAGCGGCGGCGACGACCGGTACGAGACCGGACGCCGCCGCCCGCGCCGTACCGTCAAGGCGGCGAGCGTCACGGCGACGGCCGGGCTCGTCGCCGTCGGGCTGTCCCTGGCCGCCTGCTCCACCGGCGGCACCGGCTCCCGCGACGAGGGCGCGGCCCGCACCGACGAGATCGCCTCCGCGGCACCCACGCCCTCCGCCACCGCCACCGCGGGCCCGCAGTCGGCCGAGCGGGTGGATCCGATCGCGCTCCTGAAGGCCGATCCGAAGATCGGCCAGCGGTTCAAGAGCGATCTGAAGCCGTGCGTCGCCGACGCGTACCCGGTGGACGCCTCCTACGGCAACCTCACCAACTCCACCGCCCCCGACGTCGTCGTCAACGTGATGACCTGCGGTGACGCCGTCGGCATCGGCACGTACGTCTACCGCAAGCAGAGCGACCGGTACGAGAACGTGTTCATGACCGAGGACGCCGCGGTCTACGCCACGATCGACCGGGGCGATCTCATCGTCACCAGGCAGGTGTACGCGAAGGGCGACCCCGTCGCGTACCCCTCGGGCGAGGACGTGATCACCTACCGGTGGTCGGGAAACACGTTCACCCAGCACGACTGGGTGCACAACGACTACAGCCAGGCCGTCGGCGACGGAGAAGGCGCGGAACCCGTGCCGAGCGCGTCCGCCGCCGGCTGAGCCGTACACCCGCGCAGAGAGAACGCACTGATTCCGAAGGGCACGCACGATGGCCGAAACCCATGTCCTGTTCGTCGAGGACGACGACGTCATCCGTGAGGCCACCCAGCTCGCCCTTGAGCGGGACGGCTTCCGGGTGACCGCCATGCCCGACGGGCTGTCCGGTCTCGACGCCTTCCGGGCGCAGCGGCCCGACATCGCCCTCCTCGACGTGATGCTGCCGGGCATGGACGGCGTCAGCCTCTGCCGCCGCATCCGCGACGAGTCGACCGTGCCCGTCATCATGCTCTCGGCGCGCGCCGACTCGATCGACGTCGTGCTCGGCCTGGAGGCCGGGGCCGACGACTACGTCACCAAGCCCTTCGACGGCTCCGTCCTGATGGCCCGCATCCGGGCCGTGCTGCGCCGCTTCGGGCACGCGGGCGGGGCCGGCGCGGGTGAGGGCGACGAGCCGGCGGACGGTGGCGGGCTGCTGTCCTTCGGCGACCTGGAGGTCGACACGGAGGGCATGGAGGTCCGCAGGGGCGGGACGCCGGTGGCGCTGACCCCGACCGAGATGCGGCTGCTCCTGGAGTTCTCCTCGGCGCCGGGCACCGTGCTGTCCCGGGACAAGCTCCTGGAGCGGGTCTGGGACTACGGCTGGGGCGGGGACACCCGGGTCGTGGACGTCCATGTGCAGCGGCTGCGCGCCAAGATCGGCCAGGACCGGATCGAGACCGTGCGCGGCTTCGGCTACAAGCTCAAGAGCTAGGTCAGTGAGCCGGTGAAGTTCCTGCCCCTGCGGACCGGGGTCCGCTGGAAGATCGCCGTCGCCATCGCGGCGGTCGGCGCGCTCATCGCGGTCACCCTGAGCGTCGTCGTGCACAACGCCGCCCGCATCTCGATGCTCGACAACGCGCGCGAGGTGCAGCTGGAGCGGCTGCTCTTCGCGCAGCGGATGTACGAGACGTCGAAGCCGAAGGAGCCGCGCTTCGGCACGAAGATCAACGATCCGGCGCTGCCGCCGCAGCTCGACGAGCTGATGCGGGACAGGCGGCGCGGGACGTACGTGCAGGAGCACCGGCACGGCGGGCCGCCGGACGTGTGGGCGGCCGTGCCGCTCGCCAACGGCGACGTGCTGTCCCTGCACATCCCCTTCGCCGACCGCAGCGCGACGATCATGAACGATCTGGACCGGGCGCTGGTGATCGGCTCGGTGTCGGTGGTCTTCGGCGGCTGCGCGCTCGGCGTGCTCATCGGCGGGCAGCTCTCGCGGCGGCTGCGGAAGGCCGCCGTCGCGGCCGGCCGGGTGGCCCAGGGCAATACGGACGTACGGGTGCGGGACGCCGTCGGCGGAGTCGTACGGGACGAGACGGACGACCTGGCGTGGGCGGTGGACGCCCTGACGGATGCCCTGAACGAGCGGATCGAGGCCGAGCGCCGGGTCACCGCCGACATCGCGCACGAGCTGCGCACCCCTGTGACGGGGCTGCTCACGGCGGCGGAACTGCTGCCGCCGGGGCGTCCGACCGAGCTCGTACGGGACCGGGCGCAGGCCATGCGGACGCTGGTCGAGGACGTGCTCGAGGTGGCCCGGCTCGACAGCGCCTCGGAGCGGGCCGAGCTGCAGGAGATCGCGCTCGGCGAGTTCGTGGAGCGGCGGGTGCGGGCGCTGGACCCGGAAGTCGACGTCCGGGTGGTGCACGAGTCCTGGGTGAACACCGACCCGCGCCGCCTCGAACGGGTCCTGGGCAATCTCCTCGCCAACGCGGCGAAGCACGGCAAGCCGCCGGTCGAGGTCACCGTCGAGGGCCGGGTGGTCCGGGTCCGCGACCACGGGCCTGGCTTCCCGGAGGCGCTCCTCAAGGAGGGCCCGAGCCGGTTCCGTACGGGGACGAGCGACCGCGCGGGCCAGGGCCACGGCCTGGGCCTGACGATCGCGGCCGGCCAGGCCCGGGTGCTCGGGGCCCGGCTGACCTTCCGGAACGTGGCCGCGGAGGGCTCGCCGGACGGGGTGGGCGGCGCGATCGCGGTGCTCTGGCTGCCGGACCACGCGCCGACGAACACGGGAAGCTTCCCGATCCTGCGGCTGCCGGAGTGAGCGGTACGACGGGGGTACGACGAAGGGGCCGGGTCCATGAGAAGGACCCGGCCCCTTGGCCGTGCGCGTGATCAGACCGTCTCGGGGACCTTCGGCGCGTCGTCGCCGGACTCCGCCTTCGGGGCCGCGGCCGGTCCGGCGCCGCGGAGCGCCACCTCCTTGACGAAGAAGGCGAGGACGAAGCCGAGGACGGCGACGGCGGAGCCGATGAGGAAGGCGCCGTGGGTGCCGGAGGCCACCGCGTGCTGGTAGGCCTCGCGGAGCGCGGCCGGCAGCTTGGCGAGGCTCGCCGCGTCGAGCTGGGCGGTCCGCTCCGTCAGCCCGCCGCCGCCGCGGGAGGCCATCTCGTCCTGGACGCGGCTGGTGAAGAGCGCGCCCATGATCGCAACGCCGAAGGAGGAGCCGAGCGTCCGGAAGAGGGTGGTGGAGGAGGAGGCGACGCCCATGTCCTTCATCTCCACGCTGTTCTGGGCGACCAGCATGGTGATCTGCATGAGGAAGCCCATGCCGGCGCCGAGGACGGCCATCCAGATCCCGGAGACGAGGCGCGAGGTGCCGGTGTCCATCGTCGAGAGCAGGAAGAGACCGGCGACCATGAGCGCGCCGCCCACGATCGGGAAGATCTTGTACTTGCCGGTGCTGGTGGTGAAGCGGCCGACGAGCAGGGAGACGACCATCATCGACAGCAGCATCGGCAGGAGCAGCAGGCCGGAGTTGGTGGCCGAGGCGCCCTGGACGGACTGCTGGAAGATCGGCAGGTAGAGGACCGCGCCGAACATCACGAAGCCGGTGATGAAGCCGATCAGGGACATCAGGGTGAAGTTGCGGCTGCGGAAGATGTGCAGCGGCATGATCGGGTCGCTCGCCCGGGTCTCCACGAAGAGGAAGGCGGCGAGTGCGGCGGCGCCGCCGACCGCGAGGCCGATGATGGTGGCCGAGCCCCAGGCGTACTCCGTGCCGCCCCAGGTGGTGACGAGGACGATGGCGGTGATGCCGACGGTGAGGAGGCCCGCGCCGAGGAAGTCGATCCGGGTGCCCGTGGCGCGCTGCTTCTTCGGCAGGTGCAGCACGGTGGTGATCATGGCGAGGGCGACGATGCCGAGCGGCAGGTTGATGTAGAAGGACCAGCGCCAGCCCCAGTGGTCGGTGATGGTGCCGCCGACGAGGGGGCCGCCGATCATGGCGAGCGCCATCACGCCGGCCATCATGCCCTGGTACTTGCCGCGCTCGCGGGGCGGGATCAGGTCGCCGATGAGTGCCATGACGCCGACCATGAGGCCGCCGGCGCCGAGGCCCTGGATCGTGCGGAAGCCGATGAGCTGGCCCATGTCCTGGGCCATGCCGCTGAGCGCCGAGCCGATCAGGAAGATCACGATCGAGGTGAGGAAGATGCCCTTGCGGCCGAACATGTCGCCGAGCTTGCCCCAGATCGGGGTGGAGGCGGCGGTGGCCAGGGTGTAGGCGGTGACGACCCAGGAGAGGTGCTCGAGTCCGCCGAGCTCGCCGACGATCGTCGGCATCGCGGTGCCGATGATCATGTTGTCGAGCATCGCGAGGAGCATCGCGATCATGAGGGCGAGGAGAACGACGCGTACGCTGCGCGGCTGCGGCTCCGCAGCCTCCCCCTCTACTGCTTGAACGTTCCGTTTCGTCGCCATGTCCATCCCTTACTTGCCGCCCGGCTAGTTACTACACTGAGGACGGTAGGCCGGTAACTAGCCGGGCGTCAAGTAAGTTTTCTGGAACCGGAGACCCGTCATGGCCCGAGGCAACACCCGCCAGCGCATCCAGGACGTGGCTCTCGAACTCTTCGCCGAGCAGGGGTACGAGAAGACCTCGCTGCGGGAGATCGCGGAACATCTGGACGTCACGAAGGCGGCGCTCTACTACCACTTCAAGACCAAGGAAGACATCATCATCGGGATCTTCCAGGACCTGGCCCGCCCGATCGACGAGCTGGTCGCCTGGGCGGCCGAGCAGCCGCGCACCCTGGAGACGAAGCGGGAGATCCTGCGCCGCTACCACAAGGCGCTGCTCGCGGCGGCCCCGTTGTTCCGCTTCATGCACGAGAACCAGGCGACCGTGCGCGACCTGAGCATCGGGCTGACCTTCAAGGAGCGCTTCATCGCGCTCAACGAGTTCGTCCAGGAACCTGAGGCCCCGATGAAGGACAAGGTCCGCGCCGTGAGCGCGATCTTCACGCTGCACGCCGGGACCTTCTTCATGGAGAACGCCGAAGGCGACCCCGAGGAGAAGCGCGAAGCCGTCCTCGAGGTCGCCCTCGATCTCATCGATCAGGCCCACAAGGGGCAGTGACCGCCGGTCGCCGGCCCGCGGGGGGCCGGTGACGTCGGTCGGCGGCCCGCAGGGGCCGGGGAACCGTCAGTCGGGTCAGACGCCGACGCCGTGGGCGCGGAGGAAGGCCATCGGGTTGACGGCGGAGCCGTAGTTCGGAGTCGTACGGATCTCGAAGTGCAGGTGGGGGCCGGACGAGTTGCCGGTGTTGCCCGAGAGGGCGATCTGCTGGCCGGCGGCGACCGACTGGCCGATGTAGACCTTGATCTTCGACAGATGGGCGTACTGCGAGTACGTGCCATTGGCGTGCTTGATCACGATGGCGTTGCCGTACGCGGGGCCGTCGCCGCCGCCGTTCGGGCCGGCCTTCACGACGGTGCCCGCACCCGCGGCCTTGACCGGGGTGCCGACCGGGACGGCGAAGTCCTGGCCGGAGTGCTTGTGGGCCCACATGGCGCCGCCCTGGTTGAAGCTGGCGCTGAGGGTGTACGAGGTGACCGGCTTGACCCACGCCGGGGTCGCCTTCTTGACGGCCTTCACGGGCGCGGCCTTGACGACGGCGACCTTCGCGGCGGCGGCCTTGGCGGCCGCGGCCTTCACCTGGGCGGCGAGGTGGGCCTGGGCGTCGGCCTGGGCGGCGACGGCGGCGGAGGCGGTCAGGGCGACCGGGGCCGCGGCGACCTTGCCCTCGGCGGCGAAGGCGGACCCTGCTCCGGCCACCAGCGACGCTCCCAGACCCGCGGTGGCGAGAGCAACGGCGGTGATACGGGCGGCGGGGTTCATGACGCGCTTCGACATACGGGGGAAAACCTCCGGGACGTACGGGACCCGACGCGGACGGTGCGCTGCGTCGGGCTTGCTCATCCTTGGTAACCCGGACCCCCAGCCATCCCAAAACACCCCATCTACGACATAGCGTCGTAGCGATCTCCGGGGCAGTTCATCCCTTGACAACCCCGGAGGGGCTTCGCGAAATCGGACATAACGAGACAAGAGATTCGGTTTATGCGCACGTGGCGGGGGTCCGGAAGCGCCCGAAACGCCGCCCCGCGCCCGGTTCGGGACCCTCTGGGACCTAGGTCCCGACGGTTCACACCTGAACGTCCCGAATCGACACCAAAGGTCGCCACTATTCCGGTTAGTACCCCTCGAAACGCCTGTGCGCCTTGTCACCAGCGCCCGGCCGCCAATGGGACCTGGGTCACGCAACCGACCCCCCGAAAAGGCCGTCCCGCACTACGCTGACGCATTCGCCGATCTTCAGGGGGACGCACATGGAACCGGCGCTCATCGGCACCCGCCTCGCCTCGGCCGCGATCGGCCCGCTGCTGAAGAAACTGCTGGTCAGCGACGGCCCGGGGGCAGGTCTCACCGGCTCCTCGAAGGTCCGGCTCTCCTCCCTGGTCTCCTTCCGGGGCGAGCAGCGCACACTCACGGAGAAGGACGTCCGCAAGCTCGCCGCCACGCTGGTCGGGCGCTCGGCGGGCGGCCCCCGCGAAGCCCCCTTCCCCGCCGACGAGACCGAGGCCGTCACCGACACCCTCGCGACGACCCTCCTCGCCCTCGGCGACCTCGACATGGACGACGTCCAGGCGGTCCGCCTCGGCCACCGCGACCTCGCCCGCCGTCTGCGGGCGGCGGCCCCGGCCCCCGACGGCCTGTCCACGGACTCGGTCCGCTACCTGGAGTCCCTGACCGAGTGGGCCTGCCTCCACCTCCTGGAGTTCTTCACCCAGCGCTCCACGTTCATCGCCCGCAGCCTGGTGGAACAGACCCGGACCCAGGCCGAGCTCCTCGCGAAGGTCGACGAGGTCGTCCGACGGACCCCACGGACCGACACGCGGGACGCGGACTTCGAGCGCCGCTACCTGGAGCACCTGGCGCGCAAGCACGGTCGCCTCACCATCTACGGCATCGACCTGCACCACTCCCCGGACCGGTGGCCGCTGGACCTCGCCTATCTGTCCCTGGAGGCGACCGGCGAAGCCCCCGTACCCGGGGCTGCCGACGTGGCCGGGCACCTCGTCCCGCAGCAACGGGACCAGGCCGTCCGCGCCGACCTCGCCCTCGCCCGGCACGACAAGGTCCTGCTCCGCGGGCTCGCGGGCTCCGGCAAGACGACCCTCGTCCAGTGGCTGACGGTCTCGGCGGCGACCGAGGGTCGGACGGACGGAATGGCGTACCTCCAGGGCCGCATCCCCTTCGTCCTCCCCCTGCGGGCCCTCACCCGCCACGGCGAGCGGCTCCCCGCCCCCGACCGCTTCCTGCCCGCCGCCGGCTGCCCGCTCGGCCCGCCCGACGGCTGGGCCGACCGGGTCCTCGCTGCCGGCCGGGGCGTCGTCCTCGTCGACGGCATCGACGAGATCCCCGAGGCGGAACGCGGCCGGGCCCGCGAGTGGCTCCGCGGCCTCCTGGACACGTACGAGGGCAACCGCTGGCTCGTCACCTCACGCCCCACCGCCGTACGCGACGACTGGCTGGCCTCCGACGGCTTCACCGAGCTGGCCCTCTCCCCCATGACCCGCACCGAGGTCGCCACGTTCGTACGGCGCTGGCACCGGGCCGCCGGGCCGGACGCCGAGCCGTACGAGCAGCCGCTCCTCGACGCGCTGCGCACCGCCGAGCACGTCGCCCAGCTCGCCACCAACCCCCTGATGTGCGGCCTCATCTGCGCCCTGCACCGCGACCGGCGCGGCTTCCTGCCCCGCGGCCGCAAAGCCCTCTACGAGGCCGCCCTGTCGATGCTCCTGGCGCGCCGCGACCGCGAGCGGGACATGGGGGCGCCGTCGGGCATCGCGCTGGACGAGGCGCCGCAGATCCAGCTGATCCAGCGACTCGCGCACTGGCTGACGCTGAACGGCCGCACCCAGCTGGACCGGGCCCGGGCGGAATCGCTCGTACGGAAGGCGGTGCCAGCGGTGCAGGAGGCGGCGCCCCACGACCCCGGCCAGGTCTTCACCCACCTCCTGCACCGCAGCGGCCTGCTGCGCGAGCCGACCGCGGACACGGTCGACTTCATCCACCGCACCTTCCAGGACTACCTGGCCGCGAAGGCCCTGGTGGACCGCTGGGACATCGGCGTCCTGGTCGGGCACGCGGCGGACGACCAATGGGAGGACGTCATCCGCATGGCGGTGGGCCACGCGCGGCCGCACGAGTGCGCGGAGATCCTGCGGGAGCTGCTGTCCGCTGCCGACGCGGCCAAGGACCGCCGCCTCCGGCTGCGCCTCACGCTGCTGGCGGCGACGGCCCTGGACCACGCGACGGAGGTGCCGCCGCAGGTACGGAAGCGGGTCCTGGCCCGTACGGCGAAGATCATCCCGCCCCGTACGCCGGAGGAGGCCCGCGAGCTGGCGACGGTGGGCCGGCTGGTACTTGACCTGCTGCCGGGCCCGGAGGGGCTGAGCGACGAGGAGGCCCGCCTGGTGGTGACGACCGCCACGCACGTCTCCGTCGACGCGGCGATCCCGTATCTGGCCCGCTTCGCCCGTCACCCCTCGGTGGAGGTCAGGGCGCAGCTGGCCTGGGGGTGGCAGCGCTTCGAGACCCGGCCCTACGCCGAGGCGATCATGAGCACCGTCGACCCGACCAACCTGCATTTCACCGTGCTCCGCGACGACCAGGCGGGGGAGCTGCTCCGCCTCGGCATCACGCCGGTCCGGCTGGAGATCGGCGAGGACGTGTCGGACGAGTCGGCGAACGCCCTCCTCGCGCGGTGCGATCCCCGCACGCTGTCCCTCACCCGGGACGACGGCAGGCCCGACCTGAGGGCGCTCAGGCACCTCACCCGGCTGGAGACGCTTTCCCTCCACATCCTGGACGAGGAGTCCTGGAGCAGCGCCGACCTCCCCGCAGAGACGTCCTCGCTGCGGGACCTGTCGGTCTGGTCCTGGCCCTGCGAGGGGCCGGCGGCGCTCCGCGCCTACCCACGGCTGCACCGGCTCACCCTGTGGGACGCGACGGTGACGCCCGCCGACTGGCGCGGGCTAGCCGAACTGACCCAGCTCCGGGTGATCGCCGCCGACACTGCCGACCTGGAGAGGCTCCCCGGCGATGTGGTCCTCCCGTGGATCACCTCTGCGGTCATGGGCGGTCTGGGCATGGCGGCGCCGATGTTCGAGCGGGTGGCGCACGCGTTCCCCGGGCTTCAGCGGTTGGCGCTCTTCCCCGACCTGGCCGGGGAGCTGGACGTGTCCCCGCTGGCCGCGCTCGGTGGCCTGGCCGAGCTCCAGGCCGACGGCGTGACCCTCACCGGCACCGAGCACCTCCCCCCGACCATCAAGATCACCACGTGACAAAGGGGCGGCCCCGGAACCGTTCAGGTTCCGGGGCCGCCCCTTCGGCGCTACACGCTCAGCGCGTGCGTCACGCGTCCTTCGACAGGTTCGGGCCCGTGCCGCCCGTCGCCTCGATCGGCGGGGCGTCCGGCAGGGCCGTCTTCTCCTCGCCGCGGAAGGTGAACTTGCGCTCCTCGCCCTCGCCCTCCGTGTCCACGACCACGATGTGACCGGGGCGCAGCTCGCCGAAGAGGATCTTCTCCGAGAGCGTGTCCTCGATCTCGCGCTGGATCGTCCGGCGCAGCGGCCGGGCGCCCATCACCGGGTCGTAACCCTTCTTGGCGAGCAGCTCCTTCGCGGACTGGGAGAGCTCGATGCCCATGTCCCGGTCCTTGAGGCGCTCGTCGACGCGGCTGATCATCAGGTCGACGATCTGGAGGATGTCCTCCTGCGTCAGCTGCGGGAAGACGATGATGTCGTCCACACGGTTGAGGAACTCCGGGCGGAAGTGCTGCTTCAGCTCGTCGCTGACCTTCGCCTTCATCCGCTCGTAGTTGGACTTCGTGTCGCCCTGGGCGGCGAAGCCCAGGTTGAAGCCCTTCGAGATGTCCCTGGTCCCGAGGTTGGTGGTCATGATGATGACCGTGTTCTTGAAGTCCACGACCCGGCCCTGGGAGTCGGTCAGACGACCGTCCTCCAGGATCTGGAGAAGGGAATTGAAGATATCGGGGTGGGCCTTCTCGACCTCGTCGAAGAGGACGACGGAGAACGGCTTGCGGCGCACCTTCTCGGTGAGCTGGCCGCCCTCTTCGTAGCCGACGTATCCGGGCGGCGAACCGAAGAGACGGGAAACCGTGTGCTTCTCGCTGAACTCCGACATGTCGAGGGAGATCATCGCGTCCTCGTCGCCGAAGAGGAATTCGGCGAGCGCCTTCGAAAGCTCGGTCTTACCGACACCGGACGGGCCGGCGAAGATGAACGAGCCACCGGGGCGCTTCGGGTCCTTCAGACCCGCACGGGTACGGCGGATGGCCCGCGAGAGGCCGATGACGGCGTCCTTCTGGCCGATGACGCGCTTGTGGAGCTCGTCCTCCATGCGGAGCAGGCGCGAGGACTCCTCCTCGGTCAGCTTGAAGACCGGGATGCCGGTGGCGGTCGCGAGGACCTCGGCGATCAGCTCGCCGTCGACCTCGGCGACGACGTCCATGTCGCCGGCCTTCCACTCCTTCTCCCGCTTGGCCTTCGCGGCGAGGAGCTGCTTCTCCTTGTCGCGCAGGGACGCGGCCTTCTCGAAGTCCTGCGAGTCGATCGCGGACTCCTTGTCGCGGCGGACGCCGGCGATCTTCTCGTCGAACTCGCGGAGGTCCGGCGGCGCGGTCATCCGGCGGATGCGCATCCGGGAGCCGGCCTCGTCGATCAGGTCGATCGCCTTGTCCGGGAGGAAGCGGTCCGAGATGTACCGGTCGGCCAGGGTCGCGGCCTGGACGAGGGCCTCGTCGGTGATGGAGACCCGGTGGTGGGCCTCGTACCGGTCGCGCAGACCCTTGAGGATCTCGATCGTGTGCGGCAGCGACGGCTCGGCGACCTGGATGGGCTGGAAGCGGCGCTCCAGGGCCGCGTCCTTCTCCAGGTACTTGCGGTACTCGTCGAGCGTGGTGGCACCGATGGTCTGGAGCTCACCGCGGGCCAGCATCGGCTTGAGGATGCTGGCGGCGTCGATCGCGCCCTCGGCGGCACCCGCACCCACGAGGGTGTGGAGCTCGTCGATGAACAGGATGATGTCGCCGCGGGTGCGGATCTCCTTGAGGACCTTCTTCAGGCGCTCCTCGAAGTCACCGCGGTAGCGGGAGCCGGCGACCAGCGCGCCGAGGTCCAGGGTGTAGAGGTGCTTGTCCTTGAGGGTCTCGGGCACCTCGCCCTTGACGATGGCCTGCGCCAGGCCCTCGACGACGGCGGTCTTGCCGACGCCGGGCTCGCCGATGAGGACCGGGTTGTTCTTGGTGCGGCGGGACAGCACCTGCATGACCCGCTCGATCTCCTTCTCGCGCCCGATGACCGGGTCGAGCTTGGATTCGCGGGCCGCCTGGGTGAGGTTCCGGCCGAACTGGTCGAGGACCAGGGACGTCGAGGGGGTGCCCTCGGCAGGACCGCCCGCCGTGGCGGCTTCCTTGCCCTGGTAGCCGGAGAGCAGCTGGATGACCTGCTGCCGCACCCGGTTGAGGTCGGCGCCCAGCTTCACGAGGACCTGGGCGGCGACGCCCTCGCCCTCGCGGATCAGGCCGAGCAGGATGTGCTCGGTGCCGATGTAGTTGTGGCCGAGCTGGAGGGCCTCCCGGAGCGACAGCTCCAGGACCTTCTTGGCACGAGGGGTGAAGGGGATGTGCCCGGACGGGGCCTGCTGGCCCTGACCGATGATCTCCTCCACCTGCTGCCGGACCGCCTCGAGCGAAATCCCGAGGCTCTCCAGGGCCTTAGCGGCGACACCCTCACCCTCGTGGATAAGGCCCAGAAGGATGTGCTCGGTGCCGATGTAGTTGTGGTTGAGCATCCGGGCTTCTTCCTGAGCCAGGACGACAACCCGCCGCGCGCGGTCGGTGAACCTCTCGAACATCGTTAATCGCTCCTCAGAGCGGTCAGTCAGTTAGGGGTCGATCCCCTCCCTGTCCTTCCGCAGCTTAGTCCCGCAAGCGGGGACCGCTCATTCCAACTGCCGACATCCGTCCGGATCACCCCCTCTTCAGCGGGGAGACCTGCTGCCGAACAGCCGACAAATGCTCCAACCCGATGGTGCGAGACGATGTTCCCGCAGGCCAAGTAGTTACCCGCGCCATCAGTACGCCGATGGCGAACGTGAGACGCCGAAGCCCGCGAGTCGCCCCTCTCCACTAGGAATGTCTTACCCGTAAGCACTGACACTCCATGCGGCGCACCCCGGTTCCCTCCGCTACCAGCGAACACCCTTGCGCTGCCGAATGCACGCGTAGGCCCCATCACGGACACCTTGCGCGATCAGCGGGGGACGGTGTGTGACGGCGGGCGTAACCAACGGGCCCTCGCGGGAGTTCCCCGGACATGGCTTTCACCGTCCCGCTCCCCCGCACGCCGTCCGACGGCGGCGTCGCGCGGTGGTACGAGGACGAGCTCGGCTGGGCCGCGGTGGCGGGTCCGCCGGCGGAGCTGGTCACGGGGCTGCGCTTCGACGTCCTGGAACTGCCCGCCGCGGCCGGCCGGGGCGTGCTGCGCCGGATGGGCGCGTCGACGGGGCCGGTGGCCCTGATGGGGCGCCGGATGGGGCTGCTCGTGGCCGCGGGGAGCGCGGAGGAGCTACCGGGACTGCTCGACTGGCTGGAGTGGGGCGGGATCTCGCTGGATCTCGCGGTCCATGGTGCCGGCGGCCGGACGACCGCACCCCTTCCCCCGGGGTGGAGCGGTTCCGGCGCGCCGGGCGCCGCGGTGTGGCTGCGGGCGCCCGCGCCGGGTCGCGAGGTCGAGTCCTCGCTGCCGGCGCTGCGGTCCGCACCCTGGGGCGCCCAGGGCGGCCCCTGTCTGGTGCGTCTTGTGGCCGCCGCCGCGGCGGAGTGCCACCGGGTGCGGCTGCTGAGTGCCCGCACCCGTGGGGCGGCTCAGCAGCGGTCGCCTCAGCGGTTCGCGTCCTCGTAGGCAGCCTTGATGTCGGCGGGGACGCGGCCGCGGTCGTTGACGTTCATGCCGTTCTCCTTGGCCCACGCGCGGATCTTCGCGGTGTCCTGGCTGCCCGTCGCCACGGCACGGCCCTTGCCGCGTCCGCCGGTGGTGCGGCCACCGGTGCGGCGGCCGCTCGTGGTGTACGGCTCGAGCAGGCCACGGAGCTTTTCCGCGTTGGCGGTGGTGAGGTCGATCTCGTAGGTCTTGCCGTCCAGCGCGAACGTCACGGTCTCGTCCGCCTCGACGCCGTCGAGGTCGTCGACAAGAAGGACCTGAACCTTCTGTGCCACCGGATTTCCTTTCATCGAAAATGCAGTACGCGGAAAGGAAACCGCTTTTCCCGGAAAAACACAAACCCCTGGGAGAGGTTCAGAACCCCGGCAACGCGGGAAACGTGCGCGATTCGGACATAGGGTTCCGTGAGAGGATCGCCGGGCTTCCCCGTCACAGGTGCAGAAGCATCCGGCTGTTGCCCAAGGTGTTCGGCTTCACTCGTTCGAGACCGAGGAACTCGGCGACTCCCTCGTCATAGGAACGCAGGAGCTCGCTGTAGACATCTCCGTCGACCGGGGTCTCGCCGATCTCCACGAAGCCGTGCTTCGCGAAGAAGTCGACTTCGAAGGTCAGGCAGAATACCCGCCGCACCCCGAGCCATCGGGCGGTGTGCAACAACTTGTCCAGCACCTGATGTCCGACGCCGGCTCCCTTGAACTCGGGATCGACGGCGAGAGTACGGACTTCGGCGAGGTCTTCCCACATGACGTGGAGTGCGCCGCAGCCGACGACGACGGCGTCCTCGTCGCGTTCCGCGACCCAGAACTCCTGGATGGACTCGTAAAGCGTCACGGTCGCCTTGTCGAGCAGGATGCCGCGCTGCACGAAAGGATCGACGAGACGGCGGACCGCGGGCACATCGCTGGTGCGGGCCCTGCGGACGGTGACGGCTTTGGCGGAGGTCGACATGGGGGGACGCTATCGCTACGGGCGGGGCGCCCCTTCGTCACCCTCGGCCTCCTGCGGGGCGGCGGGGAGCGGGTTGTCCCGCTGGACGATCCGGATGGCGTCGTTGAGCGACTCCCGCTGTTCCGGCGACATCATGCCGAAGAAGGCGACGAGTGCGGCGGCGGGGTTGTCGCTCTGCGCCCAGGCCTCGTTCATCAGCGCGGCGGAGTAGGCGGCGCGGGTGGAGACCGCCGTATATCGATAGGCGCGGCCTTCGACCTCCCGGCGGACCCAGCCCTTCTGGTGGAGATTGTCCATGACGGTCATGACGGTGGTGTAGGCGATGGACCGTTCCTGCTGAAGGTCCTCCAGGACTTCCCGGACGGTGACCGGGCGGTTCCATTGCCAGACGCGCGTCATGACGGCGTCTTCGAGTTCTCCCAAGGGGCGGGGCACAATGCCACCCTAGTGGGAGAAACGCCAATAAACGCCTATTGCCGCTCAAGAAGGACGAAAAGGGTGCGCGACCGGAAGCGGTCGCGCACCCTCGGCGCTGCTGTACGGGCGGGGCGGGGCCTGTCGGGCCCTGATCCGCCGGCCTGTCCTAGGAGCCGTCCGCCTGGCGGGCGGCCTCGGCGCGGGCGAGGGCGGCGTCCACGACCGCGTCCTCCTTGGCCTTGTTCGGGCCGCCCTGGCTCTTGACGATCACGGTGACGAGGGCGATGAAGAACGCGGCCATCACCACGGGAGGCAGGAGCGCGGATACGTAGTCCATGCCGTCCAGAGTAGCTATCCGGCGACCCGCTCCTCGGGCGGGGGCGGCGGAACGGGCCGTCGGCGTGGCGGGAAGACCTCGGAGGGCTTGGGCGCCGGGCGCTTGACCGGAGCCGGCGGGGTCGGCTTGGGCTCGTCACCCGCGGCGCGCCCGCCCGGCAGGGCGAGCAGCCGGGCCCGGGAGACGGAGGGCGCGGTCGAGGCGGTGGCCTGGGAGACCCGGGCCAGGCGCGCGCGTACGGAACGCTCGGCGAGGACCTGGCAGCGTTCGAGCAGCTCGGCGGCGGCCGGGTTGCGGCGCAGCGCGCGCAGGGCGGCGAGGTCGTCGGCGGCGGGGTCGTGACCGGCGGCCAGCGCGTCCCTCAGCAGCTCCAGATAGCCGCCGAGGGAGCCGGGCAGCGCCTCGCGGTACCGGGTCAGGTCGTCGAGGAGGAAGGCGCGCAGCCGACCGGCCTCGCGCACCGCCTCGTCCACGGACTCGGCCAGACGCAGGCAGTCCTGGACGTCCTCGTCCTGAAGGGGGGCAGGGTGGAGGGCGATGGCAAGGGCGCGACGGAGCACACGCAGCTCGTCCGCGCTGAACGCCATGCCGCCGCGGGATCCGTATGGCGTGGGCATGGGGCGACGATACGCGCTAATCGGACAAATTTCGCTTTATTGATCATCCCCGGGCGCGGCGCGAGGGGATGACCGCCCCTGCGCGTCAGGCCGAACGACGAGCCCGGGGACGCCGACGTCCACGGAGGTCGTACGCCTACATGCGCGAGACGTTCCGCTCGTAGACCAGGCGCAGGCCGATCAGCGTCAGCCAGGGCTCGTGTTCGTCGATCTCCTTCGAGTCGGCGAGGACCATCGGGGCCAGGCCGCCGGTGGCGATCACGGTGACGTCGGAGGGGTCGCCCTTCGGGCCGACCAGTTCGCGCTTCATCCGGGCGACCACGCCGTCGACCTGGCCGGCGTACCCGAAGACGATGCCCGACTGCATGGCCTCGACCGTGTTCTTGCCGATCACGCTGCGCGGACGGGCCAGCTCGATCTTGCGGAGCATGGCGCCCTTGACGCCCAGGGCCTCCACCGAGATCTCGATGCCCGGGGCGATGGCCCCGCCCGCGTACTCGCCGCGCGCGGTGATCGCGTCGTACGTCGTCGCCGTGCCGAAGTCCACGACTATGGCCGGGCCGCCGTACAGCTCGACGGCCGCGACCGCGTTGATGATGCGGTCGGCGCCGACCTCCTTGGGGTTGTCCGTGAGGATCGGCACCCCCGTCTTGACGCCCGGCTCCACGAGGACCGCCGGCACGTCCCCGTAGTACCGGCGGGTCACCTCGCGCAGCTCGTGCAGCACCGAGGGGACCGTCGCGCAGATGGCGATCCCCTCGATGCCGTCGCTCAGCTCGACGCCGAGCAGCGGGTGCATGCCCATGAGGCCCTGGAGCAGGACCGCCATCTCGTCGGCGGTGCGGCTCGGGTCCGTGGAGATCCGCCAGTGCTCGACGATCTCCTCGCCGTCGAAGAGCCCGAGCACCGTGTGCGTGTTGCCGACGTCGATGGTGAGCAGCATCAGGAGCGCACCTCGCGCAGGTCGAGGCCGATGTCGAGGATCGGGGAGGAGTGCGTGAGGCCGCCGACCGCCAGGTAGTCGACGCCGGTCGCCGCGTACGCCGCCGCGTTCTCCAGGGTCAGCCGGCCCGAGGACTCCAGGACGGCGCGGCCCGCGACCAGGGCGACGGCCTCCTCGGTCTCGAGCGGGGTGAAGTTGTCGAGCAGGATCAGGTCGGCGCCCGCGTCGAGCACCTCGCGGACCTGGTGCATCGTGTCGACCTCGACCTCGATCGGCACCTCCGGGAACAGCTCGCGGACGGCCTTGAAGGCCTCGGCGACGCCGCCGGCGGCCACCACGTGGTTGTCCTTCACCAGGGCCGCGTCGGAGAGCGACATGCGGTGGTTGACGCCGCCGCCGCAGCGGACCGCGTACTTCTCCAGGGCGCGCAGGCCCGGCGTCGTCTTGCGGGTGTCGCGGACCTTGGCCTTCGTGCCCTCCAGGGCGTCCGCCCACGCGCGCGTGGCGGTGGCGATGCCGGAGAGGCGGCACAGGATGTTGAGCGCGCTGCGCTCGCCGGTGAGCAGGTCGCGGGTGCGGGCGGTGACGCTGAGGAGCAGCTGCCCGGCCTCGACGCGCTCGCCGTCCTCGACGTGCCGCTCGACCTCGAACTCGTCCGTGCAGACGATCGACAGGACGGCCTCGGCGACGCGCAGGCCGGCCACGACACCGGCCTCGCGGGCGGCGAAGTCGGCGGTCGCGACGGCGTCCTCGGGGACGGTCGCCACGGTCGTGACGTCCACCCCGCCGTCGAGGTCCTCGGCGATCGCGAGGTGGGCGATGTCCTCGACCTGGACGGGGTCGAGACCGGCGTCGGCGAGCAGCTGGGCGAGCGCGGGGTCGAGTCCGCACTCGAACTCCTCGCCCTCGCCGCAGCCGCAGCCGTCGCCGCAGCCGCCGGTCTCGTCGGAGGAGACCGTGTTGATCTGGATGAGAGGGACGTCCACGGGCTCGGGACGGGCTTCCTCGGGCGTGCTCACTTACGGCTCCCTGGTTGCGTCGAGGGTGGGGGGAAAGTCGGAGGTCTCGGTGGTGCGGACGTCGAGGGTCCGCTCCGGGGTGAGGTGGACGACCAGGTGCCTGCGCCAGTGGGCGTCGTCCCGGTCGGGGTGGTCCTCGCGCCAGTGGCAGCCGCGGGTCTCCTCGCGGCGGCGGGCCGCGGCGACCAGGACCCGGGCGACGCACAGCAGGTTGGTGGTCTCCCAGGAGTCCACGCCCGGCTCGGCGGCCTTGCTGTCGTCGTCGCCGCCCGCCACGGCGTCGCTGTGCAGGGCCTCGAGGGCCTCGGCGGCCTCCCGCAGGCTGGCCTCGGAGCGGAGCACGCCCGCGCCGGCCGTCATGATCCGCTGGATACGGGTCCGGGCGCCCGCCACGGGCAGCGGCAGGGTCACCGGGGCCGGGTGCGTCACCGGGGCGCCCGGCACGCGCGGTGCGGCGGCCGTGATCTCCTCGGCGATCCGCTCGGCGAAGACCAGGCCCTCCAGGAGCGAGTTCGAGGCGAGCCGGTTGGCGCCGTGAACGCCCGTGCAGGCCACCTCCCCGCACGCGTACAGGCCGGGCACGGTGGTCCGGCCCCGCAGGTCCGTGCGGATGCCGCCGGAGGCGTAGTGGGCGGCGGGCGCGACCGGGATCGGCTGCGTCACCGGGTCGATGCCGTGGGCGCGGCAGGCGGCGAGGATCGTCGGGAAGCGCTCGGCCCACATCTCGGCGCCGAAGTGGCGGGCGTCGAGGTACATGTGCTCGGCGCCCTGCTCCTGCATGCGGCGAGTGATCGCCTTGGCGACGATGTCCCGGGGCGCGAGCTCGGCCAGCTCGTGCTGCCCGAGCATGAAGCGGACCCCGTCGGCGTCGACGAGATGGGCGCCCTCGCCCCGTACCGCCTCGGAGACCAGCGGCTGCTGGCCCTCGGCGCCGGCCCCGAGGAAGAGCACCGTGGGGTGGAACTGGACGAACTCCAGGTCGGAGACCTCGGCCCCGGCGCGCAGCGCGAGCGCGACGCCGTCGCCGGTGGAGACGCCCGGGTTGGTGGTGGCGGAGAAGACCTGGCCCATGCCGCCGGTCGCGAGGACCACCGCGGGCGCGTGGACGGCGCCGACGCCGTCGTGCTGGCCCTCCCCCATGACGTGCAGGGTCACGCCCGCCGTGCGGCCCTCGGCGTCCGTCAGGAGGTCCAGGACGAGGGCGTGCTCGATGAAGCGCACGCCCCGGTCCCGTATCGCCTCGACCAGGGCGCGGGAGATCTCTGCGCCGGTCGCGTCCCCGCCGGCGTGGGCGATCCGGCGGCGGTGGTGACCGCCCTCCCGGGTCAGCGCGATCTCGCCGTCGGAGGTCTTGTCGAAGTCGGCGCCGGTCGAGATCAGCCGGCGGACGGCGTCCGGGCCCTCCGTGACCAGGGCCCGCACGGCCTGCTCGTCGCACAGCCCGGCACCGGCGACGAGGGTGTCGTCGAGGTGCTGCTCGGGGGTGTCGCCCTCGCCGAGCGCGGCCGCGACGCCGCCCTGGGCCCAGCGGGTGGAGCCGTCGTCGAGCCGCGCCTTGGTGACGACGACCGTACGGAGCCCGGCGGCGGTGCAGCGCAGGGCGGCGGTCAGGCCCGCGACGCCGGAGCCGACCACGACGACGTCGGCGTCGATGGCCCAGCCCGGCGCGGGCGCGTGCAGCCGTATTCCAGTCACTTGGCGGCTCCGAAGGTCAGGGGGATGTTGTCGATGAGCCGCGTGCTCCCCACGCGCGCGGCGACGGCGAGGATCGCCTCCCCGTCGTGGTCGCCGGCGACGTCGGTGAAGTCGGCCGGGTCCACGAGGGCCAGGTAGTCCAGGGTGAGCGGCGGCTCGGCCTTGGCGGCCTCGTCGAGGACGGCGCGGGCCGCGGCCCGTACGGCGTCGGCGCTGCCGCCCTCGGCGGCCTGGGCGACCGCGTGGGCGTCGGCGGCGGCCCGGGCCTCACCGATCCGCGACAGCGCCTCGGCGCGGTTCTCGGCCCGGCCCTGGGCGCCCGGCAGCGAGGCGGCACGCGCGCGCAGCGCCTCCTGCGCGGCGAGCCGCTCCCGGGCCGCGAACAGCGCGCGGGACAGCGACAGGGCCGTCCGCCGCTCCCCGGCCGACAGGTACCGGTTGCGGCTGGAGAGGGCGAGGCCGTCGGTCTCGCGGACGGTCTCCACGCCGACGATCTCGACGGGGAAGTTCAGATCGCGGACCATGCGGCGGATCAGGGCCAGCTGCTGGGCGTCCTTCTGGCCGAAGAAGGCCAGGTCGGGCGCGGTGAGGTGGAGCAGCTTGGCGACGACCGTCAGCATGCCGTCGAAGTGGCCGGGCCGAGAGGCGCCTTCGAGGCGCTCGCCCATGGGCCCGGCGGTGATCCGCACCTGGGGCTCGCCCCCCGGGTAGACCTCGTCGACGGAGGGCGCGAAGACGACGCTCGCGCCCGCCCCGAAGGCCAGCTCCAGGTCGGCGTCGAGGGTGCGGGGGTAGCGGTCGAGGTCCTCGCCTACGCCGAACTGCAGCGGGTTGACGAAGACGGTGACGACGACGAAACCCTTGTCGCCCACGCGCTCGCGTGCGGACCGGATCAGGGTGGCGTGGCCCTCGTGGAGGGCGCCCATGGTCATGACGACGGCGGTGTCGCCGTGCGTCGCCCGGTGGGCGGCCGCGTACTCCAGGTCCTCGACCGTGGAGACCAGCTCGGCCGGCTCGTGGCGGGCGGGACGGCCGCCTTCGGCGCTATCGCGGGCGAACAGGGTCATCGGTCGTCTCCTTGCGGCCCGTCGGCGGCTGGGGTGGTGCTGTCGGTGGCGAGCACGCCCAGCAGGTCCTCGGCCAGCTCGGGCTTGAGCAGGCCGTGCGCGAGCGCCCGGTCGGCGGTCGTGCGGGCCATCGCCAGATAGCCGGCGACGGTGCCGGGCGCGTGCTTGCGCAGCTCGGCGACGTGGGCGGCGACCGTGCCCGCGTCACCGCGCGCGACGGGGCCGGTGAGGGCCGCGTCCCCGGACCGCAGGGCGTTGTCCAGGGCGGCGCCCAGGAGCGGGCCCAGCATGCGGTCGGGGGCGGCGACGCCGGCCTTGTGGAGCAGCTCCATCGACTGGGCCACCAGCGTGACCAGGTGGTTCGCGCCGAGCGCCAGGGCCGCGTGGTAGAGCGGCCGGGCCTCCTCGGCGATCCACTCGGGCTCGCCGCCCATCTCGATCACCAGCGCCTCGGCGGCGAGCCGCAGCTCCTCGGGCGCGGTGACCCCGAAGGAGCAGCCGGCCAGCCGCTGGACGTCGACGGCGGTGCCGGTGAAGGTCATGGCGGGGTGCAGGGCGAGCGGCAGGGCGCCGGCCCGGCGTGCGGGGTCCAGGACCCGCGCCCCGTACCGCCCGGAGGTGTGCACGAGCAGCTGTCCCGGCCGTACGGCTCCGGTGTCGACGAGGCCCTCGACCAGGCCCGGCAGCGCGTCGTCGGGCACGGTCAGCAGGACCAGGTCGGCGAGGGCCAGGACACGGGCGGGCTCGACGACGGGGACGTCGGGCAGGAGCTCGGCGGCGCGCCGCCGGGAGGCGTCGGAGACCGCCGAGACGGCGACCGGGCGGTGCCCGGCGAGCCGGAGCGAGGCGGCGAGGGCGGGGCCGACCCGGCCTGCGCCGACGACTCCGACGGTGAGCCGGGCGGGTCGGTCCTCGGCCCGGGGCTCGTGGCCTCGGGGCTCTGGCGCTGCTGGTGCGTTCACGGTGGGGACGGCCTTCCGTTCCAGTCCTCGGCGGGTACCGGACGATTTCTGGTCATGCTACGCCAGCGTTTCGTGCCGCCTCCGTGGCTGTCCACAGGGTGTGGGCGGTGGTGTGATGATCGGCCCATGAATCCTGTGACTCCTGTGGAGAATCCTGTGGACGAGGAAGCGGCCCGGCTCCACCGGGCGAAGGTGTGGGGCGGCGCCGAGCGCAGGCTCTGGGACACCTCTGTCGACGGCACGGTCGGCGGGCGGCTGCGCGAACTGGCCGACTGGGCACAGGCCGCGGGCCACGCGGAGGCCCCGGTCGACATGTACGGGAACGGGCTGGTGGAGGAGCTGGAGCGGCGCGTCGCCGAGGAGCTCGGGCTGCCCGCCGCCGTGTTCTTCCCGACGGGCACCATGGCCCAGCAGGTGGCGCTGCGCTGCTGGGCCGGCCGCACCGGCAGCCCCGTCGTCGCCCTGCATCCGCTCGCCCACCCGGAGGTCCACGAGGGCGGGGCGCTCGGGGCCGTCTCCGGGCTCCGTACGGTCCACCCGACCGACGCGCCCCGGCTGCCCACGGCCGAGGAGGTGCGGGACCTCCCGGAGCCCTTCGGGACGCTGATGCTGGAGCTGCCGCTGCGGGACGCCGGCTTCGTGCTGCCGTCCTGGGAGGAGCTGACCGAGGTGGTGGCGGCGGCCCGGGAGCGGGACGCGGTGGTCCACTTCGACGGGGCCCGGCTGTGGGAGTGCACGACGCATCTCGGCCGTGGGCTCGCCGAGATCGCGGAGCTCGCCGACAGCGTGTACGTCTCGTTCTACAAGTCCCTCGGCGGCCTGTCGGGCGCCGCGCTCGCCGGCCCCGAGGACTTCGTGGAGGAGGCCAGGGTCTGGCGCCACCGGTACGGCGGCCTGGTCGCCCAGAACTACCCGACGGCGGTGTCCGCGCTCCGGGGCCTGGACGTCGAGCTGCCCCGGCTGCCCTCGTACGTGGCCCACGCGCGCGTGGTGGCCGACGCGGTCCGGGAGGCGCTCGCGGAGGCGGGCACCGGCTGGTCCCGGATCCACCCCGAGACCCCGCACACCCACCAGTTCCAGGTCTGGCTGCCGTACGACCCGGACGTCCTGACGGCGGCGGCCCTCGCCCAGACCGAGGACACCGGCACCGCGTTCTTCCGCCGCTGGTTCGCCCCGGGCGCGGGCGGCCCGCCGGGAGTGGCCGTCACCGAGCTGACGGTGAGCGGGGCGGGCCTGCAGTGGACGGCGGAGGACGTGAAGGAGGCGGTACGGGACTTCTTGGCGCGCGTGGAGGGGTGACGGCGCCTAGGGGGTCAGCCAGCGGCGCACGGTCCTGCGGACGGTGCCGCGCGCCGGGCGGCCCGCCGTCGCCCTGTCCAGGCGGCGGCGGTCGCGGACGGCGCGGAACACGGCGACGTCATGGGTGCCGGGCGCCGGCGGCATCGGCTCGCCGAGCCGGGCGGCCCGGTAGGTGTCGAAGAGGTACTGGTGCAGCGCGTTCATGGCCTCACCGTGCGCCGCGGCGCCGCGGTCCGGCCCCCGGATTGACGGCTCCCGTCAATCCGGGGCCCGTCGATTGACGACCCCCGTCAAACGGGACGACAGCTCCCCCGCCCCGCCCCTCACCATGGACCGGTGAGCGTGACCATCGACATCACCGGACTGCCGCACGAGCGGATCACCTTCTGCCCCTCGCCGCTGGCCGAGCTGGGCGCCGCCCTGCACGCCCTCGCCGAGCCCGCGCACCACCCCCGGCTGCACGCCTGGACCGCCGCGACGACCGCGGCCCTGAAGCCGGAACTCGCGGACCGGCTCCACGAGGCCGACTTCATGTGGAACTCCACCCGCTCCGACATCCTCCTGCCGCCGCGGCCCCGCGAGACCCTCGCGGAGGAGCTGGACGACCTCGACCGCATGGACGACGAGCAGTTCGTCGGTTCGGCCCTGGAGATCTCCTGCAACAGCAACTACACGGACGGCGCCCCCTCCCCGCTCGTCGACGAGCGGATGCGCCGCCGCGCCCAGGACCTGGCGGCCGCGCGCGGCCCGCGCCAGGCCGCCTTCGTGGAGCGGATGCTGACGGACCCGCCCGGCACGCGCGCGTGGGTCCGGCGGCTCATGGAGGACTGCGACGAGGCCTTCTTCGCGGACACCTGGCGCCGGGTGCGGATCCAGCTCGCCGCCGACGCCCGCCACAAGACGGAGCTGATGCGCCACAAGGGTCTCGCCGAGGCCGTCACGGACGCCTCCCCCGCGATGAGCCTGGAGGAGGACGAGCGGGGCTCCCGGATCGTCGTCGACAAGCTCGTCCAGGGCCGGACGAGCGCCGAGGGCTCCGCGGTGACGTTTCTGCCGACGGCCTTCGGCTGGCCGCACCTCTTCGCCCTCCACACCCCCGGCTGGCAGCCCGTCATCCAGTACCCGATCCCCGCCCGCGACCTCGGCGGCGCGGCATCCGTCGAGGCGGTCAAACTGCGCCTGGAGGCCGTCGCCCACCCCATGCGGATGCGGCTGTGCCGCAGCCTGGCGCGCGGCTCCAGCACGACGAGCGAGCTGGCCGACGCGTACAACATCACCGCCCCCGAGGTCTCCCGCCACCTCGCGGTCCTCAAGAAGGCCGGGCTGCTCACCACCCAGCGCCGCGGCCGGTACGTGCTCCACCAGCTGGACGTGGCCGTCGTGGCCCGGCTGGGCAGCGACTTCCTGGAGTCGGTGCTGCGGTAGGACCGGGGGCGGCCGGCCCCGGCGCGCCGCCGCCCCGCCCGGGGGCCGCCACAGCGCGCCGCCGACCGGGGCCGGGGACCGCTCCAGCGTGCGCCGCTCGGGGCCGGGGATCGCTACAGCG
>NZ_JBEOVH010000001.1:268673-462851 GCF_040295385.1 Streptomyces sp. NPDC002825 | reverse complement strand
CGCGCCGCCGCCCCCGGGCCGGGGACCGCCACAGCGCGCCGCCGCCCCCGGGCCGGGGACCGCCACAGCGCGCCGCCGCCCCCGGGCCGGGGACCGCCACAGCGCGCCGCCGCCCCCGGGCCGGGGACCGCTACAGCGCGCCGCCGCCCGCGCGGACCAGGCCCGTCTCGTACGCCAGGACCACGACCTGGACCCGGTCGCGCAGGCCCAGCTTGGTCAGGATGCGGCCCACGTGCGTCTTCACCGTCGCCTCGGAGAGGACGAGCCGGGCGGCGATCTCGCCGTTCGACAGGCCCTGCGCGACCAGCATCATCACCTCGCGCTCCCGCTCCGTCAGCCGCCCCAGCTCCTTGTGCTCCGGCTCCTTGCCCGAGGACGGCAGCATCGGCGAGAAGCGGTCCAGGAGCCGGCGCGTGGTCGACGGCGCCACCACCGCGTCACCGCTGTGCACCGAGCGGATCGCGCCGAGCAGCTCCGCCGGCGGCACGTCCTTCAGCATGAAGCCGCTCGCGCCCGCCTTGAGACCCGAGAACGCGTACTCGTCGAGGTCGAAGGTGGTCAGGATCAGCACCTTCGGGGCGCCCGGCTCCGCACAGATCCGCCGGGTCGTCTCCACCCCGTCCAGCTTCGGCATGCGCACGTCCATCAGGACGACGTCGACCGCGGTGGAACGCAGCACCTCCAGGGCCTCGACCCCGTCGCCCGCCTCCGCCACGACCTCCATGTCCGGCTGGGCGGCGAGCACCATGCGGAAACCGGTCCGCAGCAGCACCTGGTCGTCGACGAGCATCACGCGGATGGACATCAGGTCAGTTCCTTAGGGGTCGTCGGGGAGCGGGGTCGTCGGGGAGCGGGCGGGGTCGTCAGTGGGCGGGCTTGAGGGGGAGCAGGGCGCTGATCCGGAAACCGCCGCCCGGACGCGGCCCCGCGTCCAGGGTGCCGCCCACCATGCCGACCCGCTCCCGCATGCCGATCAGACCGTGGCCCCGCCCGTCGGCGCCCCCGTCCTCGTACATCTCCTGCGGAGCGCCCCGGCCGTCGTCCTCGACGAGCAGACCGAGACCGTCGTCGAAGTAGACGAGCCGCACGCTGGCGCCGACGTCGGGACCGCCGTGCTTGCGGGTGTTCGTGAGCGCCTCCTGCACGATCCGGTACGCGGTGAGCTCGACGCCGCTGGGCAGCGGGCGCGGGCTCCCCTCGATCGCGAAGTCGACGGTGAGGCCGGCGCCCCGCACCTGCTCGACGAGGTCCTCGATCTGCTGGACGTCGGGCTGCGGCACGTACTCCCCGGCCTCCTGGTGCTCGCCGGTGCGCAGGATCCCGAGGAGTCTGCGCATCTCGGCCAGCGCCTGCCGGCCCGTGCTGGAGATCGTCTCCAGGGCCTGCTTGGCGGTCTCCGGGGAGGAGTCCATGACATAGGCGGCGCCGTCGGCCTGGACCACCATCACCGACACGTTGTGCGCGACGACGTCGTGCAGCTCGCGGGCGATCCGGGCGCGCTCAGCGGCGACCGCCACCTTCGCCTGGGCCTCGCGCTCCTGCTCCAGGCGGGAGGCCCGCTCCTCCAGCTGCGCGAAGTAGGCGCGGCGGGTGCGGAGCGAGTCGCCCAGGACCCAGGCGAGGGCGAACGGCACGGTCATGATGACCGTGAAGAAGAACTTGGCGGCGCCGGACTCCGAGCCCTCCAGGGGCCATCTGAGCTGGGAGAGCGTGGAGGCGGTGAGTCCGCCGATGAGCGCGAGCCGGGACGCCCAGCGGGGGCCGTCGTGCGCCGCGACCGTGAAGATGATCACGAGCATGGCGAAGTCGGCCATGAACGGCACCAGGCCGAGGGCGAGCTGGGCCACCCCCAGCGCGACCGCGAGCAGCAGCATCTTCTCCGGCGCCCGTCGCCGCAGGGCCACGACCAGGGAGAAGAGCAGGGCCACGAGGACGTACCCGAGGGGGCTGCCGCTCACCGTGCCCGCTGACACCACCCACAGCAGGGAGAACCCGAGGAGGACGACGGCCCAGAAGGTGTCGACGCCCGTCGGGTGTCTGCGAATGAAGTCGTAAAGGCGCTGCACGTCACCCAGAGTAGGGAAGAGAGACAGGTGCGGGGATCAACCGTGGGGTCGATCCTGGGCGCGGGACCCGTACTCCCCGAGGTGGAGACTGGGGCACGTGACGGATGAGACGTGTCAGTGGCAGGGGTGGCGGGAGGCCACGGAGCGGGCGCTGTACGGCCCCGGGGGCTTCTATCTGCGCCCCGAGGGCCCGGCGGGGCACTTCCGCACCTCGGTGCACGCCTCCCCGCTCTTCGCGGCGGCCGTGGCCCGGCTGCTCGCCGAGGTCGCGGAGGAGCTGGGGACGGCCGAGGTCGACCTGGTGGACGTGGGCGCGGGGCGCGGCGAGCTCCTGACGGCGGTGCTCGCGGCCGTCGGGTCCTCGCTCTCGGTACGGGCGTACGCGGTCGAGCGCGCGGCCCGCCCGGACGGGCTCGACCCACGGGTGGAGTGGACGGACAAGGTGCCGGAGGGCGTCCGGGGGCTGCTCTTCGCGAACGAGTGGCTCGACAACGTGCCGGTGGACGTCGCCGAGGCGGACGCGGCGGGCACCGTCCGGTACGTGGAGGTCGCCCCGGACGGCACCGAACGGCTCGGCGCCCCCGTCACCGGCCCGGACGCCGACTGGCTGGCCCGCTGGTGGCCGCTGCGCGAGCCGGGCGCGCGGGCGGAGATCGGGCGGCCCCGCGACGAGGCCTGGGCGGCGGCGGTCGCCTCGCTGGCCGGGGGCCGCGCGGTGGCCGTGGACTACGCGCACGTACGGGCCTCCCGGCCGCCCTTCGGGTCCCTGACCGGCTTCCGCGCCGGCCGCGAGGTCCCGCCGGTCCCGGACGGGAGCTGTGACGTGACGTCCCATGTGGCGCTGGACGCCTGCGGGCGCCTTTCGGCGGGGGGCGCGGGCGGGGACGGGGCCGCTGCCGGGCTGCCCGTCGCCGAGCTGGTCACGCAGCGGGAGGCCCTGCGGCGGCTCGGGGTGTCCGGGGAGCGGCCGCCGCTCGCGCTCGCGTCGACCGACCCCGCCGGGTACGTCCGCGCGCTCGCCTCCGCGGGCGAGGCGGCCGAGCTCACGGCGCGGGGCGGGCTCGGCGACTTCCTGTGGCTGATCCAGCGGGTCCCGGCGGGCGCCGGAGGCTGACGGAGGCGGTCGCGGATCCGGCCCGGGTCCGTCCTTCGGGCGGGGGCCCGGGAGGCCGGAGCGGCAGGGGATACTGGCCGCATGACGGAGACGACGGTCGGAATCGGCGGCGCGGCGGAGAGCACCGACATGGTGCTGAACATCGGCCCGCAGCATCCCTCGACCCACGGCGTGCTCCGGCTCCGGCTCGTGCTCGACGGCGAGGTCGTCCGGCACGCCGAGCCGGTGATCGGCTACATGCACCGTGGCGCCGAGAAGCTCTTCGAGGCGCGGGACTACCGGCAGATCATCATGCTGGCCAACCGCCACGACTGGCTGTCCGCCTTCTCCAACGAGCTCGGCGTCGTCATGGCCGTCGAGCGGATGCTCGGCATGGAGGTCCCGGAGCGGGCCGTGTGGACGCGGACGCTCCTCGCCGAGCTGAACCGGGTCCTCAACCACCTGATGTTCCTCGGCTCGTACCCGCTCGAACTGGGCGGGATCACGCCCGTCTTCCACGCCTTCCGGGAGCGCGAGGAGCTCCAGGCGGTGATGGAGGAGGTCTCCGGCGGCCGGATGCACTACATGTTCAACCGCGTCGGCGGCCTCAAGGAGGACCTGCCCGCCGGCTGGCTGGGGCGGGCGCGGCAGGCCGTCGCGGACGTGCGGTCGCGGATGGACGTGTACGACCGGCTGGTCCTCGGCAACGAGATCTTCCGGGGCCGTACGCGCGGGGTCGGCGTCCTGCGGCAGGAGACCGTCCACGCGTACGGGGTGTCCGGGCCCATCGCCCGTGCCTCGGGGGTCGACTTCGACCTGCGCCGCGACGAGCCGTACCTCGCGTACGGGGAGCTCCAGGACACGCTGAAGGTCGCAGTCCGGCAGGAGGGCGACTGTCTCGCGCGGTTCGAGTGCCTGCTCGACCAGACGCACAACTCCCTGGACCTGGCGGACGCCTGCCTGGACCGGATGGCGGAGCTGCCGCCGGGGCCGATCAACCAGCGGCTGCCGAAGGTGCTCAAGGCGCCGGAGGGGCACACGTACGCGTGGACCGAGAACCCGCTCGGGGTGAACGGCTACTACCTGGTGTCCAAGGGCGAGAAGACCCCGTACCGGCTGAAGCTGCGGTCGGCGTCGTTCAACAACATCCAGGCGCTGGTGGAACTGCTGCCGGGGACGCTGGTCGCGGACATGGTGGCGATCCTGGGGTCGCTGTTCTTCGTCGTGGGCGACATCGACAAGTAGGGCCCCGTTGTGGGCAGGCGTTCCGCCCTGGGGGCACCTCCCGGACGAAGTCCGGGGGAGGGACGCACGCCCACAACGACGTCAGGAGCTGACCGCGCCTCGGAGTTCCGCTACGTCCAGTTGTTCCGTTTCGTCGTGGGCCGTCAGGTCGATGACCTGCCCGATCGCCCGCGGCGTCGCCGAGCCCAGGACCTCCTCCGTCACGACGTCCGCGAGGTCGGAGTTCTGCACCGCCTCGATGACCGCCGCCGCCTTCTGCGTACCGAAGAAGTCGAAGCCGCCCTCGGGCCGGGGCACGGGCCTGCGCGCCGCGTACGGCACGATCGCTGCCGCGACCGGCACCGCCGGCAGGGCGGGGGCGGTGGCGGCGGGCGGGAGCGCGGGAGCGGTGGCGGCCGTACGGGTGTGCTGCTCGGTCCCGGCGGCCGCCGCGTGCTTCCCCTGCGGCTCCTCCGTCTCCCGGGCGCGCTCGGCGAGGTCGCGGGCGCGGGCCGCCTCGGCCGTGCGGCGGGCCTGCTGGGCCGCGGCGTTGCGCGGGAGGTCGCGCAGCGCCTGGGCGGCGCGGCGGTAGGCCTCGGGCGTGGGCGTGGAGCCCGCGGCCGGCAGCGCCTTGGCGTCCGTGGCCGTGGCGGCCCCGGCCTCCAGGGCGAGGACGCGGCGGCCCTCCAGGGCGCTGGCCCGCTCGGTCTCGGCGGTGGCGTACCGGCGGAGGAGGTCGGCGTGCTCGCCGCGCAGCCCGGCCAGCTCCACGCGCTTGGCGCGGAGTTTGGCGTCGAGCCGGGCGCGGAGCGCGCGGGACTCCTCCAGGTCGGCCTCCAGCTCGGCGGTCCGCTCCTCGGCCTTCCATACCTCGGCGGCGCGCGCCCGGTCGAGCTCGGCGACCTTGAGTCCGGCGCTCCGGTCCCAACTGCGCATGAGGACGGCACCGGTGACGGCGGCGGCCGCCGCCGCGGCCGCGAGCAGCCGCGCGATCACCGGGTCGCCGGGGAGCCAGGCGGCCGCGGCGCACACGACCGCGGCGCCGGCGACCGCGGAGGGCGGCAGCAGCTTGTGCAGAGGCGGGGAATGGCGGTGGCGTCCACGTGGCATGGCCTGAAATTTACCGTGCGTAGGCGCCATGTGGGGCGTCGGCCCGGCAATCTCTTGGCCACTTCTCGCCATCAGAAGTGGATATCGATGGTTCCGGTTCCGTTTCGGGCCGACTGCCCTCCCCCACCCCCTACTTCTTGAGCAGCCCCTTCGTCTCCAGATACTCCTTGGCGACGTCCTCGGGCTTCGCCCGCTCGGCGTCCACCTTGCGGTTCAGTTCGGCGAGATCCGCTGTGGTCAGCACCTTGGTGATCTTGTCCAGGGCGGCGGCTATCTCCGGAGAACCGGCGTCCTTGGCGTTGACCACGGGCACCACGTTGTCCGCGTTCTGCAGGTGCTTGTCATCGGTGAGGAAGACGAGGCCGTACGTGTCGATCGTGGCGTCCGTGGTGGTCGTCAGGACCAGCTGGTCGACACCGTCCTTGACCGCCTGCTTGGCCTGCGGCGTACCGACGCCCTTGGGGTCGATCCCGGCCACGTCGATCCCGTAGGTCTTCTTCAGGCCGGGTGCGCAGAAGGGACGCACCGCGCATTCGTCACCGGCGGCGATCTTCACCTTCAGCTTCGCGCGGCCGAGATCGGAAAGGCTCGTCAGCTTGTTCTTCCCGGCGAATTCCTCCGTCACCGCGAAGGCGTTCTGATCGACGGCCTCTCCGGCCGCGAGCACCTTCAGACCGCGCGGTTCGGCGAGCTTCCGCAGCGCGTCGACGGTGGCCGTCGCGTCGCCCGAGGCGACCGGCTTGTCCTCGGGCGCCTTCGGCCCGTTCACCTTCGCGTTGAGGAATTCCGCGATCGTCGCCGCGTATTCCGGGACGACGTCGATCTCGCCCTTCTCGAGGGAGGGTTCGTACAGCTCGCGATTCTTCACGGTGGTGATGGACACCGAGTATCCGGCGGCCCGCAGCGACTGCGCGTACAGCTCGGCGAGGACCTTGGACTCCGTGAAGGCGGCCGCGCCGACCACCAGCGAGCCCTTGTCCCCGCCGGAGCCGCCGGAGCTCCCGGAGTCCTTCTTCTTGCCTTCCTCCAGGCTGTCACCGCCGCACGCCGCGAGGGCGGCGGTCAGCGCCGCCGTACCCAGCAGCGCGCCCGCGATACGCGAGACCCTGTTCACCAGATCACCCATCCCAGTCAGCGTTCCATCAGCGTTCAACAAGTCGTCCGCGGCGGTCGAGCAGGCGGTCCGCGGCCACCAGGACGCCCTCCACCAGGAGGGCGAGCAGCGCCACGAGCACGGCGCCCGCGACGACCTGCGCGGTGTCGTACGTGGCGAAGCCGGCCGTGATGATCCGGCCGAGGCCGCCCTGTCCGACCATCGCGGCGACCGTCGCGGTGGCGACGACCTGCACGGCGGCCGAGCGGACCCCCGTCATCACCACGGGCCGGGCCAGCGGGAGTTCGACCCGGAGAAAGAGCTGACCGCCCGTCATCCCCATGCCCCGCGCGGCCCGCACCGCGGCCCGGTCGACCTCCCGCACGCCCACGTACGCGTTGGTGAGGAGCGGGGGTATCGCGAAGAGCACCAGGGCCACCACGGTCGGCACGTAGCCGGCGTTCCGCAGGGGCGACACCATGAACAGGGCCAGCACCGCGAAGACGGGGATCGCCCGCCCCACGTTCGACACGTTCACCGCGAGCGCCCCGCCCCGGCCGAGGTGGCCGAGCCAGAGACCCAGCGGCAGCGCGAGGGCCGCGGCGATCAGGAGCGCGGCCCCGCTCACGTACACGTGCTCGGCGAGCCGCTGCCCGATGCCGTCCTCTCCCGTCCAGTGCCCGCCGGTGGTGAGCCAGCCCCAGGCGTCCGTCACGATGCCCATCTCACCCACCCCCCGGCGCGGTCCGTATCCGGGTCCACGGCGTCAGCAGCCGCTGGAGGCCCAGGAGCAGCAGGTCGGCGGTGACGGCGAGCAGGACGCAGAGGACCGAGGCGGCGAGCATCTGCGCCTTGAAGAAGGTCGGCAGCGCGTCCTCGATGAGGTTGCCCAGGCCTCCGCGGCCGACGACCGAGCCGACCGTCGTCAGGGCGATCGTGGAGACCGTCGCCATCCGCACGCCGGCCATCAGCACCGGCAGCGCCAGCGGGAGTTCGACCTGCCAGAGCAGCCGCAGCGAGCCGTACCCCATGCCCCGGGCGGCCTCCCGCGTCTCGGCCGGCACGGCGGCGAGCCCCGCCAGGGTGTTGCGCACGAGGATCGTCAGCGCGTAGAGCACGAGGCCGGTCACGACGAGCGCCGCCGAGAGCCCGAAGAAGGGCAGCAGCAGCGAGAACATCGCGAGCGACGGCACCGTGTAGAGCAGGGTGGTCAGCCCGAGGACCGGTCCCGCGAACCGGGGGCGGGCGCGGACGAGCAGCGCGAGGGGCACGGCGACGGCGAGCGCGATCAGCACGGACACGACCGTGATTCCCACATGCTGGAGCAGCGCGTCCGTCAACTCCTCGCCGCGCGTGCGCAGATACTCACCGCAGATCCAGTCGTTCGTGACCAGACAGTTCGGCGCGCCCATCGTCCCTCCCCCCGGCTCGTCGCCCTCCCGAACGCTTGTGTGACGACCCTAACCCCCGCCACCGACAATCCCCGAGACCCGCCACAATGCGGCAACACGCCCTTCACACACCCCCGGCGCCCAGGGGACAGAATGGGGAACCATGATCCGGTTCGAGCACGTGACCAAGCGGTACGACGACGGAACGACGGCGGTCGACGACCTCTCCTTCGAGGTCGCCGAGGGCGAACTCGTCACCCTGGTCGGGCCGTCGGGCTGCGGCAAGACGACCACGATGATGATGGTGAACCGGCTCGTCGAGCCGACCTCCGGCCGCGTCCTCGTCGACGGCAAGGACATCGCCGGCGTCGACCCGGTCGCCCTGCGCCGCAAGATCGGCTACGTCATCCAGCAGGTCGGGCTCTTCCCCCACCGCACGGTCCTCGACAACACCGCGACCGTGCCCGCGCTCCTCGGCTGGAAGAAGGCCGCCGCACGCGCGCGTGCCGCCGAACTCCTCGACCTCGTCGGTCTCGACCCGGCCGTGTACGGCTCCCGCTACCCCGCGCAGCTCTCCGGCGGCCAGCGCCAGCGGGTGGGCGTCGCGCGCGCCCTCGCCGCCGACCCGCCCGTCCTCCTCATGGACGAGCCCTTCGGCGCCGTCGACCCGGTCGTCCGCGAGCGCCTCCAGAACGAGTTCCTCGCGCTCCAGGCGAGCGTCCGCAAGACGGTCCTCCTCGTCACCCACGACATCGAGGAGGCCGTCCGCATGGGCGACCGCATGGCCGTCTACGGACACGGGCGCATCGAACAGTTCGACACGCCCGCCACCGTCCTCGGCTCCCCCGCCACCCCGTACGTCGCCGACTTCGTCGGCAGCGACCGCGGCCTCAAGCGGCTCGCGGTCACCCCCGTCACCGAGGCGGACCTCGACTCCTGGACAGAAAGCGCCGAGGGGTACGCCGGGGGCCCCGAGAGATACCAGGGCGACGCCCAGGTGCCGCTCGGGACCTCCCTCAAGGACGCCCTCGCCGAGCTCCTCCAGCACGACACCGGCCGCCTCACCGTCACCGGCGAGGACGGCCGTCCGCTCGGCGTCCTCACCCCCGCCGGCGTCCACCGCGCCCTGCGCCGCGCCTCGGCGGACGGGAAGGGTCCCGTGGAGGGCTAGTCCGTCCCTCCCGGAGGACTAGTTCGCGCTGAGCCTCTCGCCCATCCAGACCAGGGCCGGCGGGATCTCCCGGTTCCAGGTGTTGAAGTTGTGGCCGCCGCTGTCCAGGACGATCGACGACACCTGCGCCGGGCTCTTCACCTTCCGGATGAACTCCCGCGTGCTCTTCAGGTTGCCCTCGCCCTTCTTCGACGTCGTCACCAGGAAGGACGTGCTGCCCAACTGCCCGTGGTCCAGGCTCCACAGCAGGTCGCCGCGCCGGCGCAGCGCGGTGTCCCCGTGGAACAGATCGCCGGTCGTGACGTCCTCGGCCGCCTTGTAGTACGCGGAGAGGCCCGCCCCCGCCGCGTACCGGTCCGGGTGGTGGAGGGCGATCTTCAGCGCGCAGTAGCCGCCCGTCGAGTTCCCGATGAACCCCCAGTTCCGCGCCTTCGTCCCCACCCGGTACATCCCCGAGACCGCCTTCGGCAGGTCCTCCGCGAAGAACGTCTCCGTCTGCGGGCCGCCCGGGATGTCCACGCACTCGGTGTCCCGCGGCGGCGCCACCGTCGGACGCAGCATCACCAGGATCATCGGCTGCATCCGCCCCGCCTTCGCCTGGGCGTACGCCTTCCTCGGATAGTCGAGCGCCTTGATCAGGTTCTCCGCCGTCCCCGGATACCCGGTCAGCACCACCGTCGCGGGGAACGTCCGCTTCGCGTACCGCGCCTGGAAGTACTCCGGCGGCAGGTACACATAGGCCGGCGAGACGATCCCCGACCGCCGGCCCTCCACCACGACCTTCTGCACCTGTCCGCCGACCGAGGGACGGCTGCCGCCCGGCACGTCGAGCGCCTGCGTCCCCACCACCCGTACGTCCTTCGAGCCGGCCGCGTGGTCGACGACCACCCCCAGCTGCTGCTCCTGCCCGAACAGGTCGGCCCACGAGCCGTAGAAGAGGAAGGAACGGTTCGCCCCCAGGCCCACCGCCGCGAACAGAGCCAGCTGCGTCACGAGCAGCAGGCCCACCCGGCCCGCGACCGGCCGCCAGCCGCGCCGCGAGAGCCGCGGCCACAGCCAGACCGTGGCCAGGAACAGCACCACGGCCAGCACCACGGCCGACACGAGGACTTTGTCGCTGGTGAGACCCATGAGACGACCGAGCCTTCTTTCCGAGATTTTCCTGTGCACGAATGAACCCGACCCCGTGCGCCTCCGTCCTAGAAGGCGCACCAGCCGGAACGGCCCGCCGAACGCGCCGCAGGGCCCGACCGGAGTCATAGACCCTGCGCAGGACCACGGGAAGTACGGGAAGCCATGTCTGTCACGGTAGATGGGGACAAATCGGGATTGGTTCCGGTTCGGGTGCGGCGGATTCTCCGCGGCCCCCGTCCCGAGAAGGTCCCGGCCCTCGTCGGCACGGCCTGCACCCTCATCGGCCTCATCGACATCGCCGCCGGGGTCTTCCCCCGGTTCCGCGCCAGCCGCATGCACGCGGTCGCCGAAGTCCTGCCCGGCACCCTCGGGCCCCTCTCCGCCGCCCTCTCCCTGAGCGCCGGCGTCCTGCTCCTGCTCCTCGCCCACGGCCTGAAGCGGAACAAGCGCCGCGCCTGGCGCGCCGCCGTCGTGCTCCTCCCCCTCGGCGCCGCCGCCCAGTTCGTCTGGCGCCACTCCGTCCTCGGCGCCCTGCTCTCCCTCGTACTCCTCGCCCTCCTCGTACGCCACCGGGGTGAGTTCGCGGCCCTCCCCGACCCCCGCAGCCGCTGGCGGGCCCTCGCCAACTTCGTCGTCATGGGCGCCGGATCCATCGCCCTCGGCCTCGTCATCGTCAGCGCCCACCCCCGCCGGGTCGTCGGCAGCCCCAGCCTCGCCGACCGCCTCGAACACGTCCTGTACGGACTCCTCGGCGTCGAAGGCCCCGTCGCCTACACCAAGGGCGTCGACTGGACCGTCGGCTACTCCCTCGGCGCCCTCGGCATGCTCACCGCCCTCACCACCATCTACCTGGCCTTCCGCCCCGAACACCCCGCCGCCCGGCTCACCGACGACGACGAGACCCGGCTCCGCGCCCTGCTCGACCAGCACGGCGGACGCGACTCCCTCGGCCACTTCGCGCTCCGCCGCGACAAGGGCGTCGTCTTCTCGCCCAGCGGCAAGGCCGCCGTCTGCTACCGCGTCGTCTCCGGCGTCATGCTCGCCAGCGGCGACCCCATCGGCGACGTCGAGGCCTGGCCCGGCGCCATCGAACGCTTCATGGACGAGGCCAAGGCCCACTCCTGGACCCCCGCCGTCATGGGCTGCTCCGAGACCGGCGGCCAGGTCTGGACCCGCGAGACCGGCCTCGACGCCCTCGAACTCGGCGACGAGGCGGTGGTCGACGTCGCGGATTTCTCCCTGTCCGGCCGGGCCATGCGCAACGTCCGCCAGATGGTCAAACGCATCGAGCGCAACGGTTACACCACCCAGGTCCGCCGGGTCCGTGACCTCGACGACGAGGAACTCGAACGCGTCCGCCGCGCAGCCGCCGACTGGCGCGGCACCGACACCGAACGCGGCTTCTCCATGGCACTCGGCCGCATCGGCGCCCCCGGCGACGGCGACGCCGTCATAGCGACCGCCCACAAGGACGACGACACCTCGCCCTACGGCGACCTCAAGGCGATCATCCACTTCGTGCCCTGGGGCCCCGACGGCATGTCCCTCGAACTCATGCGCCGCGACCGCTCCGCCGACCCCGGCATGAACGAGCTCCTCATCGTCGCCGCCCTCCAGGCCTCCCCCGAGCTCGGCATCGCGCGCGTGTCCCTCAACTTCGCCATGTTCCGCGCCGCCCTCGCCCGCGGCGAGAAGATCGGCGCCGGCCCCGTCCTGCGCGTCTGGCGCGGCCTCCTCGTCTTCCTCTCCCGCTGGTTCCAGATCGAGTCGCTCTACAAGTTCAACGCCAAGTTCCGGCCACGCTGGGAACCCCGCTTCGTCGTCTACCGCAAGAGCCGCGACCTCCCCCGCATCGGCTTCGCCGCCATGCAGGCCGAGGGCTTCGTGAACCTCTCCCTGCCCCGGCCCTTCACCCGCACGCGCCCCGCCCCGGCCCCCCGCCCCTGCGCCCACATCGTCCCCGCCCAGACGACCGACCGAGAGGTCCGCGCGGCCTGATATCGCCCCTGGGCCCTACCCTTGACACATGAGTGCGACGATCGACCGGGGCACGGCCCGGGGCCTGCCGGAGTGGGACCGCTGCGCGGTCATGGGCGTGGTCAACGTGACCCCCGACTCCTTCTCCGACGGCGGCCGCTGGTTCGACACCACGGCCGCCGTCAAACACGGCCTCGACCTGGTCGCCGAGGGCGCCGACCTCGTCGACGTCGGCGGCGAGTCCACCCGCCCCGGCGCCACCCGCGTCGACGAGGAGGAAGAGCTCCGCCGCGTGATCCCCGTCGTCCGCGGCCTCGCCGCCGAAGGCGTCACCGTCTCCGTCGACACCATGCGCGCCGCCGTCGCCGCCCGCGCCGTCGAAGCCGGCGCCGTCCTCGTCAACGACGTCAGCGGCGGCCTCGCCGACCCCGGCATGGTCCCCGCCGTCGCCGCCGCCGAAGTCCCCTTCGTCGTCATGCACTGGCGCGGCTTCAGCGAGAACATGAACAGCCTCGCCGTGTACGACGACGTCGTCGGCGAGGTCGTCGCCGAACTCCGCACCCGCATGGAGGCCGTCGTCGACGGCGGCATCGCCCCCGAGCGGATCGTCATCGACCCCGGCCTCGGCTTCGCCAAGCTCGCCCCCCACGACCTGGCCCTCGTCGCCCACCTCCCCGAACTCCGCGCCCTCGGCCGCCCCCTCCTCGTCGCCGCCTCCCGCAAGCGGTTCCTCGGCCACGTCCTCACCCGCGAGGGCGCCGCCCCGCCCCCCGCCCGCGAGCGCGACGCCGCCACCGCCGCCGTCTCCGCCATCGCCGCCCACACGGGCGCGTGGGCCGTCCGCGTCCACGAGGTACGGGCCACCGCCGATGCCGTACGCGTCGCCAGGGCCGTCGAGGGAGCGGCGTGAGCCGCACGGGCCGCGGCACCGACGAGGCAGCCGTCGAAGCCGCCAACACCGCCTTCTACGAGGCCATGGAGACCGGCGACTTCGAGAGCCTCTCCGGACTCTGGCTCGACGACGGGGCGACCCCCATCACCTGCGTCCACCCCGGCTGGCCCGTCCTCACCGGCCGCGGCGAGGTGCTCCGCTCGTACGCCCTGATCATGGCGAACACCGACTACATCCAGTTCTTCCTCACCGACCTGCGGATCTCCCTCGCCGGCGACACCGCCCTCGTCACCTGCACCGAGAACATCCTCAGCGGCGGACCCGCCGAGGACGGCGCCGAGCTCGGCCCCCTCGTCGGCCAGCTCGTCGTCGCCACCAATGTGTTCCGCCGCACACCCCGGGGCTGGCGGATCTGGTCCCACCACGCCTCCCCCGTCCTCGGCGAGACCGACGACACGGCCGGTCCGGAGGACGGCCCCGAGGCTTCGAATCCGCCCGCCTGACCCGCCCCCGGCCCCCCAAGGGCAAGCGCTGTCGGTCCCCGCAGGTAGATTCGAAGTGGACACCCGGCCGTCCGCACCCGGCTGCGTGGCCACCCGAACTACGACAGCAGGAGTGATTCGCGTGGATCGTGTCGCGCTGCGCGGCCTCAAGGCCCGGGGCCACCACGGCGTCTTCCCCAAGGAGCGCGAGGAGGGCCAGACCTTCATCGTGGACCTGGTCCTCGGCCTGGACACCCGCCCGGCCGCCGCCGAGGACGACCTCTCGAAGACCGTGCACTACGGCATCGTCGCCGAAGAGGTCGTGGACGTCGTCCAGGGCGAGCCCGTCGACCTCATCGAAACCCTCGCCGAGCGCATCGCCCAGCAATGCCTCAGCCACGCCGGGGTACAGGAAGTGGAAGTCGTCGTCCACAAGCCGGACGCGCCCATCACCGTGCCTTTCGACGACGTGACCATCACGATCACCCGGAGCCGACGATGAAGCCGATGCAGAGCGACCCCACCGTCCAGCCCGTGCCGGCCTCCGTCGTCGCGACCGTCGACGCCGCCGACACCACCCTCTCCAACCCCCGCTGGGCCGTCCTCGCCCTCGGCGCCAACCTCGGCAACCGCCTGGAGACCCTCCAGGGCGCGATCGACGCCCTCGGCGACACGCCCGGCCTCCGCGTCAAAGCCGTCTCCCCCGTCTACGAGACGGCCCCCTGGGGCGTCGAGCCCGGCAGCCAGCCCTCGTACCTCAACGCCGTCGCCCTCGTGAAGACGACGCTGCCGCCCTCCTCCCTCCTGGAGCGCGCCCACGCCGTCGAGGAGGCCTTCCACCGCGTCCGCGAGGAGCGCTGGGGCGCCCGCACCATCGACGTCGACATCGTCGCCTACGCGGACGTGATCTCCGAGGACCCCGTCCTCACCCTCCCGCACCCCCGCGCCCATCTGCGCGCCTTCGTCCTCGCCCCCTGGCACGACGTCGACCCCGACGCCCAGCTCCCCGGCCACGGCCCCGTAGCCGACCTCCTCGCCGCCCTCGGCCGCGAAGGCGTCACTCCCCGTGCCGACCTGGAACTCCGTCTCCCGGAGTAGTCGTTACGCTCGTGCCAGACCGCCCCGGCCACGACACGAAGGACATCCGGTGAAACAACTGCGGCTGAAGGTGCTCACCGGACTGTTCCTCGTGGCCGGCGTCCTCTCCTGGGGAGCAGCCCGGCTGTGGGACTCCGTCGGCACCCTCCCCAGCGTGCCGATCGCCGCGCCCATCGTGCTCGCCGTGATCGCCGTCGTCCTCACCGCGACCGCCCTCTCGATCCGCGCCCGCCTCAAGGCCCAGCGCGAGCGCCGCCCCGGCGCCAAGGGCGTCGAGCCCCTGATGGCGGCCCGCGCGGTGGTCTTCGGCCAGGCGAGCGCCCTGGTCGCCGCCCTCGTCGCCGGCATGTACGGCGGCACGGGCGTCTTCCTGCTCGGCTCCCTCGACGTCCCCGCCCGCCGCGACCAGGCCCTCTACGCGGCCTTCTCGGTCGCGGCGGGCATCGCCGTCGTCGCCGCCGCCCTCTTCCTGGAGCGGGTCTGCAAGCTCCCCGAGGACGACGACAAGAACCAGGCCCCTGCCGCCTGAGCGCCGACTACACCCGCTCCTGGTACACCCTGACCTCGGCCGGCCCGAGCGACCGGATCACCGCCCAGACCGCCCGCTCACCCAGCGCCTGGCCCCACTCGTCGAGCTCTTCGCCGGAATCGTGGAAGAACCACGAGCCGAAGCTCCCCAAGGCCCGCAGAGCGGGCGTGGGGCCGTAGCGAAGCTCACAGTGAACCTGCACGTAGTGGTCATGGTCGCCACCCTCGTCGACGACCGCGAACTGCCGGACGAGATCCAGCGTGAACGCCGCAGGACCGTCGAAGGCGTAGATCCCGTACTGGAACAGAAGACCATCGGCATCGGGCACGTCCGGTACGTCGAAGAGCCGTCGGCCGAAGCGGAGAAAGGCACCCCAGACACCCTCCGCATCCAGCCCGGCAAGCCCCCGCAGCTCGCCGTCGAGCAGCCCCACGGCCTCGCCCACCGAGGCATCGATGTTCCAGTGCTCCGGCAGATCACTTCCGCAAAAGGCACAGACGAAGTAGTCCTCACGCACGAGGTTGTGCTCCTGGCAGCGGGGACAGCGGCGGAACACCGCCTCGTACGTGAACCCTCCCGGGTGCCTCACTCCCGCACGGCTCACGGCCTCGGCCACCGCCGGCCACGAGGCGGCATCCGGGCAGTACCCGGTCGAGAGGTTACTGACCTCCGCCACCGCCCAGCCGCCCTCCTCACGCACGAAGGCGATCTCCCCGGCACTCCTGACCGGTCCACCCCCGGCGCAGGCCACATGCTCGCTCCGACGCGGCGCCAGTCGCAGCACACCATCCGTGCCGACCACGAAGGTGAACGGCTCCTCCAGCTCCGCTGTCGGCCTCTCCGCGACCCAGGAATCGAAGGCGACCGCGGAGCCGATCCGGCACCCCTCACTGCCGGGCCGCACGCCCGCACGCACATCGGCCGGCCCCACGTACCGGTAGCTCCGCCCTCGCTCGCTCACCCGAGACAACGTAGCCCCCGCTTACCAGGCCTCGCGAGCAAGGTGCCCGTTCACGAGGAAGGTGGGGTGCGGGGCGAGCCGGTAGCTGTAGAACGTGAAGGGCTTGGTGCCGAGGGCGGGGCGGGGGCGGACCTCTTGGACTTGGACCCAGGAGGACTCGGGTGGGTCGAGGGGGTGGTGTTCGGGGTGGAAGGTACCGCGACTGGCCCAGCGGTCCGATACGCAGAGCTGCGAGACTCCCTGGGGCCTTGGAGTGAACCGGGCCCCGATGACCTGAGCAAGCTCGACGAGGAATGGGACATTGGCGCTGGCGATCACTCGTCCGTTCCAATGCTTGCTGCGATGGCCGTCACCGTCGATATATCCGTCGAGGAACCCCTCGAAGGTATCGATGTCCCTCAACACCACCCGTGGAAATCCCTGCCGCATGTGGTGGGCGTCGCCGCCAACGTAGTGCCGCACCGCGTCGGCGAGGTACGAGGAGACCACCCGCACGCGGAAACCTGGCAGCTGCCGCTTCAGGTAACCGGAGGGACGTGTCACTGCCTCCAGGCAAGCAGGCAGACCCGTGCAGGCTGTGAGCGCCGTCGCGTACCGGGCGGCGAAGTCCTCCTCGTTGACGATCAGCGAGACGTAATTCTTGCCGACCGTCCCGTCGGCGCACGTGGCACCCACGAAGTAGCCGAACTCGAACCCCGGCCGGATCGTCAGTCGCTCCCGACACAGCTTCTTCGCGTGCGTCCAGGCGACCGTCGTCCCCGCCGTGTCCGTCGCGCGCCTCCACCCGTCCGGCGTGAGCAGCAGCAGATCCGGGCCGACGGTGAAGGTCATGTGGTCCGTGACCACATCGACGGCCTGCCGCCCCTTCACCGCCGTCACGTCCACGACCGTGGTCTGCACCGTCCTGTCGCCGTCAAGCGTCCACATCACGCTGCCCGGAACCACGTTCTTGGCCTGCGCGCAGCCGTCCACCAGGTTGACCAGCATCTTGCTGGTCGGTCCGTACCCCATATCGCCCCCTTGATCAGCGATCAACTCCACTGATCAAGGACGCTAGGGAGCAAGGCGGACAGTCCACTACTAGCGGGCCAATATCAGGGACATAGCCTCAGCACGTGTAGTAGCGTCACGAAGTTGACCTCGTACTGCCGAGGTCGTCGTCTTCGCGCCCGGCTTGCGCACTCCGCGCAGCGTCATGCACATGTGCTCGGCCTCGATGACGACGATCGCGCCGCGCGCCTCAAGGATCTCCATGAGCGAGTCGGCGATCTGCGTCGTGAGACGCTCCTGAACCTGCGGGCGCCTGGAGAAGACGTCGACAAGGCGGGCCAGCTTGGACAGCCCGGTAATCTTGCCCGTTTCGGCCGGAATGTAACCAATGTGGGCTACGCCATGGAATGGCAGCAAATGATGCTCACAGGTGGCCATCAGTTCGATGTCCTTCACCAGGACCATCTCGTCGTGTCCGAGGTCGAACGTCGTCGTCAGGACCTCCTCGGGCTTCTGCCACAGCCCCGCGAAAAGCTCCTTGTACGCCCGCGCCACCCGCGCCGGCGTCTCCTTGAGTCCCTCGCGGTCCGGGTCCTCACCGACCGCGATGAGGAGCTCCCGTACGGCGTTCTCGGCGCGCTTCTCGTCGAACTCGCCGATCGTGCCCTCGCCGTCCAGCGTCACCGGGTCGGTCATCCTGTGCCTCGTTCCGTCTGACTGTGTGCGCGCGAAAGAGCCGCGCCCCCACAGGCTAGAACCTGTGGGGGCGCGGCTTCCATTCCGGGGGTCCCGGGGCGGTCAGTCCTCGGGGGCGTCCACCGGGGCGATGTCGATGCCCTTGGTGGTGTCCACCGCCGGGGTCGCCGAGCCGTTCGCGCTGTTCGTCAGGGCCAGCTCCTTGGGGGAGAGGACCGGCGGACGCGTGGACGGGGTGCGGCGGGCCGAGCCCGTCCAGGCCGGGCGGGCCGGGCGCTTGACGATGGGGGCGAAGATCTCGGCGATCTCCTCCTTGCCCAGCGTCTCCTTCTCGAGGAGGGCGAGGACCAGGTTGTCGAGGACGTCGCGGTTCTCGACCAGGATCTCCCAGGCCTCGTTGTGCGCGGTCTCGATGAGCTTCTTGACCTCTTCGTCGACCAGCGCCGCGACCTCTTCCGAGTAGTCGCGCTGGTGCGCCATCTCACGGCCGAGGAAGGGCTCGGTGTTGTCGCCGCCGAACTTGATGGCGCCGAGCCGCTCCGTCATGCCGTACTGCGTGACCATCGCGCGGGCCGTGGCCGTGGCCTTCTCGATGTCGTTCGCCGCGCCCGTGGTCGGGTCGTGGAAGACGAGCTCCTCGGCCGCGCGGCCGCCCAGCATGTACGCCAGCTGGTCGAGCATCTCGTTGCGCGTGGTCGAGTACTTGTCCTCGTCCGGCAGGACCATCGTGTAGCCCAGGGCACGGCCGCGGGACAGGATGGTGATCTTGTGGACGGGGTCCGAGTTCGGCGAGGCCGCCGCGACCAGGGCGTGACCGCCCTCGTGGTACGCGGTGATCTTCTTCTCCTTGTCCGACATGATCCGGGTCCGCTTCTGCGGGCCCGCGACCACACGGTCGATCGCCTCGTCCAGAGCCTTGTTGTCGATCAGCTTCTGGTCGCTGCGGGCGGTGAGGAGCGCCGCCTCGTTGAGCACGTTGGAGAGGTCCGCGCCGGTGAAGCCGGGGGTGCGTCGGGCGACGGCGCCGAGGTCGACGTCCGGGGCGACCGGCTTGCCCTTCTGGTGGACCTTGAGGATCTCCAGACGGCCCTGCATGTCCGGTCGGTCGACGGCGATCTGCCGGTCGAAGCGGCCGGGGCGCAGGAGCGCCGGGTCGAGGATGTCGGGGCGGTTCGTGGCGGCGATCAGGATGACGCCGCCCTTCACGTCGAAGCCGTCCATCTCGACGAGGAGCTGGTTGAGGGTCTGCTCGCGCTCGTCGTGACCGCCGCCGAGGCCGGCGCCGCGGTGGCGTCCGACGGCGTCGATCTCGTCGACGAAGACGATCGCCGGAGCGTTGGCCTTGGCCTGCTCGAAGAGGTCGCGGACCCGGGAGGCGCCGACACCGACGAACATCTCGACGAAGTCGGAGCCGGAGATCGAGTAGAACGGCACGCCGGCCTCGCCGGCGACGGCGCGCGCGAGGAGCGTCTTGCCGGTTCCGGGCGGGCCGTAGAGCAGGACGCCCTTGGGGATCTTGGCGCCGACGGCCTGAAACTTCGCGGGCTCCTGGAGGAACTCCTTGATCTCGTGGAGTTCCTCGACGGCCTCGTCCGAGCCGGCGACGTCGGCGAAGGTGGTCTTCGGCGTGTCCTTGGTGATGAGCTTCGCCTTGGACTTGCCGAACTGCATGACGCGGGAACCGCCGCCCTGCATCTGGTTCATCAGGAAGAGGAAGACGACCACGATGAGGACGAAGGGGAGCAGCGAGAGCAGGATCGAGACGAAGGGCGACTGCTTCGTCGGGGAGACGGTGTAGCCCTTCTCGATCTGCCCGGCCTCGAACTTGTCCTGGAGCTTGTCGGCGAGGTCCGCGCCCTGGGTGCCGATGTAGCTGGCCTGGACCTTGCTGCTCTTGTCGATCTTCTGGCCGTCGATGAGCTCGATCTTGATGATCTGCTCGTCACCGGTGGTGAGCTTTGCCTGCTTGACCTGGTTCTTGTCGATCGCCTGGACGACCTGGCCGGTGTCCACCGTCTTGTAGCCCTCGGACGAGCCGACGACCTGCATCAGCACGACCACGGCGAGGACGGCCAGCACGATCCACATGACCGGCCCACGGAAGTATCGCTTCACGTCCATCCATACGGAGCGAGTACGCCCCGTCCCTCCTGCCCGTAGGAAAATGCTGCTGTGAGAGCTGCTGTGTGAAAAAGCTGTTCTTCGGACGGTACCTCAGCATCGTCGCCCGCGACCGCCTTCCCGTGGTTCAACGGAGGGAAGGCGGTGCGGGTTCCCCGAAGGACCGGGGTCTCAGCCGCCGTAGACGTGCGGGGCGAGCGTGCCGACGAACGGCAGGTTCCGGTACTTCTCGGCGTAGTCGAGGCCGTAGCCGACGACGAACTCGTTGGGGATGTCGAAGCCGATCCACTTGACGTCGATGGCGACCTTCGCGGCCTCCGGCTTGCGCAGGAGGGTGCACACCTCGAGGGAGGCGGGCTCGCGGGAGCCGAGGTTCGACAGCAGCCAGGACAGGGTCAGGCCGGAGTCGATGATGTCCTCGACGATCAGGACGTGCTTGCCCTTGATGTCGGTGTCGAGGTCCTTGAGGATCCGGACGACGCCGGAGGACTGGGTGCCGGCGCCGTAGGAGGAGACGGCCATCCAGTCCATGGTGACGGGGGTGGAAAGGGCGCGAGCCAGATCCGCCATCACCATCACGGCGCCCTTGAGGACACCGACGATGAGCAGGTCCTTGCCCGCGTATTCCGCGTCGATCTTCGCGGCCAGCTCTGCCAGCTTGGCGTCGATCTCTTCCTTGGTGATGAGCACCGACTGGAGGTCGGTGCCCATGTCCTTCTCGTTCACCCGGGTCACTTTCGTTGCAGCGTGCGTCAGCCTTGCCGGATGACCAGTCTGCCACCCTGACGGCGCGCTTCGACGCGGCCGGGCAGGTTGATGGCCCCCTGGCCGCGCCATCCGGTGATGAGCCGGTCGACTTCTTCGATGTGGCGGGCGAAGAGGGAGCCGGCGGGGGCGCCCTCGGCGATGACGGCGCGGCGCAGGACACGGCGGCGTACGGCGGGGGGCAGCCCGAAGAGCTTGGCGCATTCGAGGGCGCCCGCCTCGTCGCGTACGGCGGTCTCGGCGTCGGCGGCCCAGGTGTCGAGGGCGTCGGCGTCGTCGCGGGAGAGCTGGGCCGTTCGGGCGAGGGCTTCGACGACGCCCTTGCCGAGGGCCTTCTCGAGGGCGGGGAGGCCCTCGTGGCGGAGCCGGGAGCGGGTGTAGGCGGGGTCGCTGTTGTGCGGGTCGTCCCAGACGGCGAGTTCCTGGGCGATGCAGGCCTTGCGGACGGTCTGGCGGTCGAGCTGCAGGAAGGGGCGCCGGTAGCGGCCGGAGGTGCCGGAGACGGCGGCCATGCCGGAGAGGGAGCGGATGCCGGAGCCGCGGGCGAGGCCGAGGAGGACGGTCTCGGCCTGGTCGTCGCGGGTGTGGCCGAGGAGGATCGCGGTGGCGCCGTGGCGCTCGGCGGCGGCGTCCAGCGCGGCGTACCGCGCGTCGCGGGCGGCGGCCTCGGGCCCGCCTTCGCGGCCGACGGTGACCGTGACGGCCTCGACCGGGGTGAGGCCGAGGGCGGTCATGCGTCCGGCGACCTCGGCGGCCCGGCTGTCGGAGCCGTCCTGGAGGCCGTGGTCGACGGTGATGCCGCCGGCCCGTACGGGAAGTTTGCGGGCCTCGAAGGCGAGGGCGGAGGCGAGCGCCATGGAGTCGGCGCCGCCGGAGCAGGCGACGAGGACGAGCGGTTCGGAGCCGGTCGTGTTCTCGGTGATGACGTCGTGGAGTACGCGGCGGACCGCCAGGCGTATCGCCGCGACCGCAGGATGGGGACCCATGTCCGGTGCCCTTCGTGATGGGGGTGGGGTGCCTCGGTCGGAGTCTTAACGGTCGGAAAGGGGGGTTCGGTCACTCAGAGTGCGTCGATGGTGACAGAAACCCGGCCGTTACCCGAGCATTGCACGCCTCACCCCATGCCCAGGGTCCCTCGGATGGGTGATTGGTGGGGTGTTCCGACGTGTTCCTGTGTCGTGTGACGCTCCTGTCTCAGGAGTCTGCCTTACGGTGCACCCTCGCGATCCAGTCGGCGGGGGCCGCGATCTCGGCCTTGGTGGGGAGCGTGTTGGGCGAGGTCCAGACGCGGTTGAAGCCGTCCATGCCGACCTGGTCGACGACGGCGCGGACGAAGCGCTCGCCGTCGCGGTACTGACGGAGCTTGGCGTCGAGGCCGAGGAGCCTGCGCAGGGCGAGGTCGAGGCGGGAGGCGCCCCGGGCGCGGCGGGCCTGGAACTTCTCGCGGATCTCGGCGACGGAGGGGACGACCTGGGGTCCGACGCCGTCCATGACGTAGTCGGCGTGACCTTCGAGCAGCGACATGACGGCGGTGAGGCGGCCGAGGATCTCGCGCTGCTCGGGGGTCTGGACGAGTTCGACGAGGGACGGGGACGGTTCGCCCTCCTCGCCCTCGGGGCGGCCGCCGACGAGGGTCTGGGCGGCCTCGCGGAGGCGTTCGACGACGGTGCCGGGATCGACGTCGGTGGCGGCGAGGAACGACTGGATCTCGCCCTGGAGGTGGTCGCGGAGCCAGGGGACGGCGGTGAACTGGGTGCGGTGGGTCTCCTCGTGCAGGCAGACCCAGAGCCGGAAGTCGTGTGGGGAGACCTCCAGTTCGCGCTCGACGTGGACGATGTTGGGCGCGACGAGGAGGAGCCGTCCGCCGCCGTTCGCACCGGCGGGGAGATCGCGGGTGGCGGGGGCGAAGGTCTCGTACTGGCCGAGGATGCGGGAGGCCAGGAAGGACAGCAGCATCCCGAGCTCGACGCCGGTGACCTTGCCGCCGAAGGCGCCGAGGACGGCACTGCCGGCGTTGCCGGAGCGGCGCTCCTGCATCTTGCCGAGGAGCGGGCCGAGGAGCTCGCGGAACCCGGCGACGTTGGCCTTGATCCAGCCGGCCCGGTCGACGACGAGGACGGGTGTGTCGTGCGGTTCGGCGCCCTCGGGGATCATCCGGGTGTAGGCGCGGACGTGTTCCTCGGAGGCCTTGGCGTGCCTGCGGAGTTCGGCGACGACCTCGCGGGCCTCGTCGCGGCTGACTTCGGGTCCGGGCCGCACGAGGCGGGTCGCGGTCGCGACCGCGAGGTTCCAGTCGACCATCCCGGATGTGCCTGCGCCACCGATGCTCGTCATGCGTCAACCGTACGGGCTCGACGCCTGTTCGGTGAGGGTTCGAAGCGGGGCGTGTGGGCTCACTTCCGGCCCGCGAGGGCGGCGGAGAGGCGGTCGAGGGCGGGCTGCGCCTCGTACGGGGAGACGGTCCGGCCGGCGAGGAACGCGAAGGCGAGGAGGCGTCCGTCGGGGGTGACGACGGTCCCGGCGAGCGTGTTGACGCCCGTGAGGGTGCCGGTCTTGGCGCGGACGAGTCCGGCGCCGGCGGGGGCCGCGCCGAAGCGGCCGGCGAGGGTGCCGGTGAAGCCGCCGACGGGCAGTCCGGTGAGGAGGGGGCGCAGCGCGGGGCGGGCCGGGTCGGCCGCCCGGGTGAGGAGTCCGGTGAGGAGGGCGGCGGAGACGCGGTCGCGGCGGTCGAGTCCGCTGCCGTCGGCGAAGCGGGCGCCGGCGACGGGGACGCCGAGCCGGGCGAGCTCGTCGCGGACGGCCTTCTCGGCGCCCTGGAAGCTCGCGGGCTGCCTGCGGGCGAGGGCGGTCTGCCGGGCGAGGGCCTCGGCGAGGTCGTTGTCGCTGTTCGTGAGGGTGCGCTCGACGAGGTCGGCGAGCGGGGCGGAGTCCGTACGGGCGAGGGGGGCGCCCCGGGGGGCGCGGCCGGGCGCGGGCTCGCCGCTGACCTTGATCCCGGCCTGCGCGAGGAGGTCCGCGAAGGCCGCGGCGGTGTCTCCGGCCGGGTCGGCGGCGCGGGGGGCGGGGCCGCTGCGGCTGTCGTCGAGGCGTCCTTCGCGGGTCATGAGGGCGACGACGGGGGCGAGGTTCTCGTTGGGGCCGATGGGGTGGAGGACGGGGCCCTTGTAGAGGCTCGTGTCGTAGGCGAGGCGTACGGAGGTGAGCCCGCGGCCCTTGAGGGCGCGGGCGGTGTCGGCGGCGAGGGCCTTGAGGCGGGCCGCGTCGAGGGTGGGGTCGCCGCCGCCGGTGAGGACGACGCTCCTGCCGTCGGGGGCGGCGGTGACGGTGGTGGCGATGCGGTGCTCGGGGCCGAGGGCGGAGAGCGCGGCCGCCGTGGTGGCGATCTTGACGGTGGAGGCGGGCGTCATGGGGGTGCCCGCGCCCTCGCCGTACAGCTGCTTCCCGGTGGCGGTGTCGACGACGGAGGCGGTACGGAGCGGGCCGAGGCCCGGGTCGGCGAGGAGCGGGACGAGGAGGCCGGCGAGGTCGGCGGCGCGGCCCTGGGGGGCCGGGGCGTGCAGGGCGGTGAGGACGCTCGGGGCGCTGGGGGCGGGCGCGGGGCGGCGGGGCGCGGCGGGGGCCGGGCGCGGGGCGTGATGTGTGCCACCCGCCGTGGGGGCGGCGGCCCGGGCCCGCTCGGCCGTACGCTGGCCTCCGTCCCATGGTCCGGCAGCGGTGACCGCCGCGGCGGCCAGGACGAGACCGAGGGCGGCGGAGCCCGCCGTGAACTGCCACGTCCTCGGCTCCGGCATTGCTGACCAGCCCCTTTCGCGATCACACACGTGCGTGAGGGACACTTAATCACCGCGCGTCGTCGCGAGCATTCACTTGTGTTGATTCAGGAGGAGCCACCCGTGGAGTTCGACGTTCTCATCGAGATCCCGAAGGGATCGCGGAACAAGTACGAGGTCGACCACGAGACCGGTCGCATCCGCCTGGACCGTCGCCTCTTCACGTCGACGGCCTACCCGACCGACTACGGCTACGTCGAGAACACCCTCGGCGAGGACGGCGACCCGCTGGACGCGCTCGTGATCCTCGACGAGCCGACCTTCCCGGGCTGCCTGATCAAGTGCCGCGCCATCGGCATGTTCCGCATGACGGACGAGGCCGGCGGCGACGACAAGCTGCTGTGCGTGCCGGCGACGGACCCGCGCATGGAGCACCTGCGCGACATCCACCACGTGGCCGAGTTCGACCGCCTGGAGATCCAGCACTTCTTCGAGGTCTACAAGGACCTGGAGCCGGGCAAGTCCGTCGAGGGCGCCGACTGGGTCGGCCGCGCCGAGGCCGAGGCGGAGATCGAGAAGTCCTTCGCGCGCGCCAAGGAGCAGGGCGGCCACTGAGCCCCCGCTCTCGTGATCGTGTGAAAGGCGGTGCACCTCTTGGGGTGCACCGCCTTTCGTACGTCTGTCCCGCCCTCATACTGGAATCCACGATTCCCTGGGGATGAGGCGGAGAGAGTGGTGGCGGAGCCGGAGGGTCCCGAGGAGGCTCCTGAGGACCGGAAGCCGCAGTCGGACGAGGCGCGGAGCGCGTTCGTGCCGCCGGCCGGGGTGGAGCAGCCCGCGCCGCCCGAGGAGGAGCACGCGACCTCCGAGTTCGCCCTCCCGTCCGGTCTGGTGCCGGAGCCGCCGCAGGAGCCGGAGGGCTCGGCGTTCGCCCCGCCCGCCACGTACTCCGCGAAGACCTCCCCGCCGGCGTTCACCCCGGCCTACGGGGTGCCGCTGGTGCGGCTGCCGCAGGACGCTCCGTGGCAGGACCGGATGCGGACCATGCTGCGGCTGCCGGTGGGTGAGCGGCCGGTGCCGGAGTCGCCGCGCAAGGAGGACGAGTCCGGGCCCTCGGTGCCGCGCGTGCTCGACCTGACCCTCCGCATCGGCGAGCTGCTGCTCGCGGGCGGGGAGGGCGCGGAGGACGTCGAGGCGGCGATGTTCGCGATCTGCCGCTCGTACGGTCTCGACCGGGTCGAGCCGACGGTGACCTTCACCCTGCTGTCCGTCACCTACCAGCCCTCGCTCGTGGACGACCCGATCACGGCGAACCGGACGGTACGGCGCAGGGGCACGGACTACACGCGGCTCGCGGCCGTGTACCAGCTGCTTTCGGACATCAACGCGCAGGCGCACGAGGTGACGCCCGAGGAGGCGTACCGGCGGCTCGCGGAGATCCGGCGCAACCGGCACCCCTACCCGGGCTGGGTCCTGACGGCGGCGGCGGGCGTGCTGGCCGGTGCGGCCTCGGTGCTGCTCGGCGGCGGTCCGACGGTCTTCTTCGTGGCGGCGCTCGGCGCGGTCCTCGGCGACCGGCTCGCATGGCTGTTCGCGGGGCGCGGGATGCCGGAGTTCTACCAGTTCCTTGTGGCGGCGATGCCGCCGGCGGCGATGGGCGTGCTCCTGACGATGCTGCACGCGGACCTGCGCCCCTCGGCGGTGATCACCGGTGGCCTGTTCGCGCTGATCCCGGGGCGGGCGCTCGTCGCGGCCGTGCAGGACGGTCTGACCGGTTTCTACATCACGGCCTCGGCCCGGCTCCTGGAGGTCGCGTACTTCTTCGTCGCGATCGTGGTGGGCGTGCTGTCGGTGCTGTACATCGCGGTGCAGTTCGACGCGCAGCTGAACCCGGAGGGGGCGCTGCGGGCGGTGGAGCGGCCGGTGACGCAGATCCTTGCGTCGATGGTGCTGTGCGCGACCTTCGCGATCCTGCTGCAGCAGTCGCGGGGGACGGTGCTGTTCGCGACGCTGAACGGCGGGGTGGCCTGGGTGGTCTACGCGTCGATCGCGGTGACCGCGGAGGGTTCGGCGGTGATGGCGACGGCGGTGGCGGCCGGTCTGGTGGGCCTCTTCGGGCAGCTGATCGCCCGCTACCACCACACCTCGTCGCTGCCGTACGTGACGGCGGCGATCGGGCCGCTGCTGCCCGGTTCCGCGACGTACTTCGGGGTGCTCGCGATCGCCCAGAACAATCTGGACCAGGGCTTCGCCTCGCTCGCGAAGGCGTCGGCGCTCGCCCTGGCGATCGCGATCGGCGTGAACCTGGGAAGCGAGCTGGCCCGCCTCTTCATGCAGGCCCCGGGCGCGGCGGCGGCACGGCGCGCGGCCAAGCGCACCCGGGGTTTCTAGCCTCGGTTCCTACCGCTTGGCGTGGCGGCCGCGGGCGGACTGCGGGTTCGGGACGCCGGGGGCGTCCTGGTCGCTGTGCGGCGGGTTCTTCTTCGCCTGGGAACGGGCCCGGAGGAGCTCGATCGCGACCGGGATCACGGAGATCAGGACGATCCCGACGAGGATCATCTCGATGTGCTTGTGGACGAACTCGATCTTGCCGAGGGAGGCGCCGAGCAGGGTCACGCCCGCGCCCCACAGCAGACCGCCGATGACGTTGAACGTGATGAACGAGCGGTAGTTCATCTTGCTGACGCCCGCGATGATCGGCGTGAACGTCCGGACGATCGGGACGAAGCGGGCCAGGATCAGCGACTTCGGGCCGTGCTTCTCGAAGAACTCGTGCGCCTTCTCGACGTTCTCCTGCTTGAAGAGCTTGGAGTCGGGGCGCTTGAAGAGGGACGGCCCGACCTTCCGGCCGAAGAGGTAGCCGACCTGGTCGCCGAGGACGGCCGCGGCCACCACCAGGGTGCAGACCAGCCACAGCGGCGTGTCCAGCTTGTTCGTGGTGACGAGCAGGCCGGTGGTGAAGAGCAGCGAGTCGCCGGGCAGGAAGAACCCGATGAGGAGGCCGGACTCGGCGAAGACGATGACCAGGACACCGATCAGACCAAAGGTCTGGATCAGATAGTCCGGGTCCAGCCAGCTCGGTCCGAGGGCAAGCGTGTTCACGGGTTCCGGGCTCCTGCGGTCGGTGGGGGCTTGGGGGACGGCTGGCCCCAAGCTATCAACGCGGGCCGGAGGCCCCCGGTTCCACCCGGTCCCCACGGGATGCGGACCCGGCCCGCGCCCCCGAGGGTGGGGGCAGGAGGTGCATGCCGATGGGCATCGACGAGTACGGGGGCGGCCAGGGGCCCCACCCCGAGGTCCTGGTCGTGACGACGAACGACGTGCCGGGCTACGAGGTCCGGCAGGTCATCGGCGAGGTCTTCGGACTCACCGTGCGCTCGCGCCATCTGGGCAGCCAGATCGGCGCCGGCCTGAAGTCCATGATCGGCGGTGAGCTGAAGGGCCTGACGAAGACCCTCGTGGAGACCCGCAACCAGGCGATGGAACGCCTGGTGGAGCAGGCCAGGGCGCGCGGCGCGAACGCCGTGCTCATGTTCCGCTTCGACGTGACGGAAGCCGCGGACGTGGGCACGGAGGTGTGCGCCTACGGCACGGCGGTGGTGATCGGGCCGCGCGCCTGAGGGTCACCCCGTCCGACGTGCGGCGTTCGCCCGGACCGCCTCCCTCAGGTGCTCGGGGAGGCCCGGGTGGATCGACTCGTAGAACGCGTGGAAGTTCTCGTCGGCGACGTACATCTCGGCGAGCTCCACATGGGTCCTCGGGTGGCACTCGAAGAACCAGGTGGTGAGGTGGCGGCGGTGGGCCTCGGCGAGGTCCATCGCCTCCTCGGACCCGGGGTCCGCGCCCCCGGCCATGAGGGCGGCGTAGGCGGCGCCCCAGGCGTCCACCTCGTCCTTCATCCGCTGCCACTCCTCCTTGCCGTACCCGGCGGCCCGCGCCCGGGCCTGCTCGTGGGTGGGGGTCCCCCCACGCCCTCCAGGGCGTAGGGGGAGCGAGCCGCCCCAGCGGCGGGCGGTCTCCTCCGCGAACCGTTCGGGGTCCTTGTCCCCGAAGACCTCGAACTTCTCCTCGGGGGTCAGGTTGATGCCCATCTTCTTCGCCTCCATGGCGTGCTCGACGGCCGCCGCCATCCTCTGCAGCTCCCCGATCCGCGCCGTCAGCAGCGTGTGCTGCCGCCGCAGGTGTTCCTGCGGGTCGGCGTGCGGGTCGTCGAGGAGGACGGCGACCTCTTCGAGGGGGAAGCCGAGCTCCCGGTAGAACAGGATCTGCTGGAGCCGGTCGAGGTCCGCGTCGTCGTAGCGGCGGTGCCCCGCCGTGCTGCGGCCGCCCGGCGAGAGCAGCCCGATCGCGTCGTAGTGGTGCAGCGTGCGCACCGTGACCCCGGCGAAGCCGGCCACCTGTCCCACGGAGTAGCCCATCGGCCGTCCGCCCCTTCTCTGTCGGTACGCCGTTCAGCCTGGGTCCTGACGCGACGTGAGGTGCAAGTGCCGATCCGGGAGTTGCCACCCACACCGTTCGGGATGTTGTGTTCCTTTTGCTCACATATGGTGGGGCGGTGGCCACCGATCAAGCTCCGCCTCCCGCCGCACCCGTGGAGGCGTCCGCCCGGCTCCTGCTCCCCCAGATCCTCCCGGCACTCCTCGTCGGCGTGGCGACGAGCCTGCTCTTCCTCGGGATCAGCGCCCTCGCGGAGGAGTTCCAGCACGTGCTCTGGAACGACCTGCCGGACGCGCTCGGCATCGGGAACTACTCCTCCCTCTGGATGATCACCATGCTCACGGCGACGGGCGTCGCCGTGGGACTCGTCGTGTGGAAGGTGCCCGGCCACGCCGGACCCGACCCGGCCTCCGAGGGGCTCGGCGGAGCACCGCTCGCCCCGGGCGTGGTGCCGGGGCTCCTCGTCGCGAGCACCCTCTCGCTGGCCGGCGGCGTCAGCCTCGGCCCCGAGAACCCGATCATCGCCGCCAACATCGCCCTCGCCTTCTGGCTCGGCAGCAAGGTGGCCCCCGTGGTGCCGGGCGCGGCCTGGGTCGCCCTCGCCTCGGCCGGCACCGTCGGCGCCCTCTTCGGCACCCCCGTGGCGGCCGCCCTCGTCCTCTCCGAGGCCCTGACCGCGCAACCGGGCCGCGGCTCCCTCTGGGACCGGCTCTTCGCCCCGCTCGTCGCCGCCGGCGCCGGCGCGGTGACCACCCAGCTGCTCGCCGAACCCAGCTTCGACGTGGGCCTCCCGCCCCTCACCGACCCCGGTTACGGCGACGTTCTCGCCGCCCTGGTCATCGCCTCCGCCGCGGCCCTCTTCGGCCTCGCCTCCTGCTACCTCTTCCCCCACGTCCACGCCGCCTTCGGGCGGCTGCGGCACCCCATGCTGATGCTGCCGCTCGGCGGCCTCGTCCTCGGTCTCCTGGGCGCCCTCGGCGGGCACCTGACGCTGTTCAAGGGCCTGGCGGAGACCAAGGACCTCACCGCCGGGATCGGCGGCTGGTCCTCCGGCGAGCTCGCCAAGTTCGCCGTCGTCAAACTCCTCGCCCTCGTCGTCGCCGCCTCCTGCGGCTTCCGGGGCGGCCGGATCTTCCCGGCCGTCTTCATCGGCGCCGCCTTCGGACTGCTCATCCAGGCCCTCGTCCCCGAGATCCACCCGGCCGTCGCCGTCTCCTCCGCCGTCCTCGGCGTCCTGCTCGCCACCACCCGGCAGGGCTGGATCAGCCTCTTCACCGGCGCCGTCCTGGCCTCCTCCCCGGCGATGCTCGCCCTCCTCTGCCTGGCTTCGCTCCCCGCCTGGCTCATCGTCACCGGCCGCCCCCAGCTCGAACTCGACCACCAGGGCAACGCCCTGCGCTGACCCCCGCCGCATGCCGCCGCTGTACTGCCGGACGGGCTTGCGGCCGGTGTCCCCGAGGCCGAAGCGCTCCAGGAGCTCGTCGGCCCGGGTGCCGGCGCGCCGGGCGCCGAGGTGGTGGAGCCTGCCGAACATCTCCAGGTTCTCCCGGCCGCCGAGCTCCTCGTCGAGCGCGGCGTGCTGCCCGAGGAGCCCGATCCGCCGCCGTACCTCCCGGGCACCCGTCCGTACGTCGTGGCCCGCGACGCGCACCAGGCCCTCGTCGTGCCGCAGCAGGGTGGCCAGGATCCGTACGGTCGTGGTCTTGCCCGCGCCGTTGGGGCCGAGCAGACCGTGGACGGTGCCCCGTCCGACGGCGAGGTCGAGCCCGTCCAGGGCGCTCTTCTCCCCGTACCGCTTGCGCGCGCCCTCGACGAGGACCGCTTCCGATGTCATCGGCTTCCTCCCCAAAAAGCTTAGTCAAGTTTGACTAGTATTTGCCGACGGAGGACCGCATGCCCTTCCGAGGCACTAATCAAACTTGATCAGCTCGCGTACGGGTTCTCCTGGCCCTCCGCCAGCACCCCCACGAACGGGTCGCCCTCGCCCGCGAACACGTACGCCCCGCCCTCGATCCGCTCGATCAGGCCGAGCGTCCACTCCTTGCCCGCGTCCGCCGAGTGGACCCACATGTGCATGATCTCGCCGATGTGCCCGAGCTGCTCCGGGCCGCCCTCCGGCGTGTAGTACCCCGTGACCGCCGACCGCCACTCGTCGAGCGCCCGCACCCGCCGGCGCAGCAGCTCCGCCGCCTCCTCACGGGGCAGGTCCACCATGAAGCCGATGGCTGCCGACAGGACGTCCATCTTCTGGTCGTACGTCGTCAGCGCCTCGCGCAGCAGCGCGAAGTACTCCTCCGTACCGGCCTCCGTCAGCTCGTACTCGACGCGCGGCGGCCCGCCCACCGCGCTCGGCGCGACCTCGTGCGCGTGCAGCAGCCCCTGCTTCGCCATCTGCTTCAGCGCGTGGTAGATCGAGCCGGGCTTGGCGTGGGACCACTCGTGCGCGCCCCAGTACTCCAGGTCGCCCCGCACCTGGTAGCCGTGGGCGCGGCCGTGCTGCTTGACCGCGCCCAGGACGAGAAGTCGGATGGCTGACATGCGTCGATGTTAGTCAGCCGTGACCGGGCGGCGCCGATCCGCCCTGCGCCGCACAGCGCCGCCGCGCCCGGCCTACGCGGCGCCGTTCTCCTCGGCGATCAGGTCGAAGGAACCCTTGCCGTCCAGGGACTCGCGGATCACGTCCGCGTGGCCCGCGTGCCGGCCCATCTCCTGGACCAGGTGCAGCAGCATCCAGCGGACCGAGACCCGCCCGTCCTTCGGGAACCAGGGCGCGGGCGGCAGCGGGAAGGTGTCGTCCAGGCTGGGCGCCGAGCGGACGAAGGCCTCGGTCTGCTTCGCGACGTCCTCCCAGAACGCGAGGACGTCGGGGATCGACTCCCCGTCCACGAGCCGGAAGGCCTCGCCCCAGGTCTCCTCCGTGCGCTGCCGCTCGTTCGGCCGCTCCTGGGCGAGCCGCAGCCAGTTCAGCTCCACCTCGGCGACGTGCTTGACCAGCCCGGAGAGGCTGAGTTCGCTGGCGCTGGGGCGGCTCGCCGCCTGCTCCTCGGTGAGTCCGAGGAGCGAGCGGCGGAGCGCGGCGCGCTGGGCCTCGACGAAGTTGAGGAACGCGCCGCGCTCGTCGCCGGGGGCTTCCGCGGGAACAAGGGCAACCATGGTGTCCGCCTTACGTAGCTGGGCTTCTTTCGACAACCACCACGCTACGGAGGCTTGCGGACAACTACTGTCCTAGAAGGGGAAGCGGCTTCGGCCGTGCTGGATCGAGATCCACTTCTGGGTGGTGAAGGACTCCACCATCGCCTCGCCGTTGAGCCGCCCCACGCCCGAGTGCTTCTCGCCGCCGAAGGGCACGATCGGCTCGTCGTGCACGGTGCCGTCGTTGATGTGGATCATGCCGGTGTGGATGCGCTTGGCGACCCGTACACCCCGCTCGATGTCCCCGGTGTGGACGGCGCCGCTGAGCCCGTACGGGGTGTCGTTGGCGATCCGTACGGCCTCCTCCTCGCCGTCGAAGGGGATGATCAGCGCGACCGGGCCGAAGATCTCCTGGCTGAGGACCGGGGCGTCGGCGGCGAGGCCGGTGAGGACGGACGGGGAGACGACGTTCCCCTCGACCGTGCCGTGCAGCAGCGCCGTCGCGCCGGCCGCCACCGCCTGGTCGACGACCGAGGAGACGGACTCCGCCTGCTGGGAGTTGATGAGCGGACCGATGTGGGTGGCGGGGTCGGCGGGGTCGCCGACGCGCAGGGTCTTCACCTTCGCCACGAACTTCTCGGTGAACTCCTCCTCCAGGCTGCGGTCCACCAGGACGCGGTTGGCGGCCATGCAGACCTGGCCCTGGTGCACGAAGCGGCTGAAGACGGCCGCGTCGACCGCGTAGTCGACGTCGGCGTCGTCGAGGACGATCAGGGCGCTGTTGCCGCCGAGTTCGAGGACGGCGTGCTTGAAGTTCTGCGCGCAGACCGTGGCGACGTGGCGGCCGACCTTGTCGGAGCCGGTGAAGGAGATGACCTTCGGGACCGGGTGCGTCAGGAGCGCGTCGCCGATCTCGGCGATGTCGGTGACGACGACGTTCAGCAGGCCGGCCGGGAGACCGGCCTCCTCCAGGACCTTCGCGACCAGCGTGCCGCCGCAGATCGGGGTGTTCTGGTGCGGCTTGAGGACGACGGCGTTGCCGAGCGCGAGCGCCGGCGCGACCGACTTGATCGAGAGGAGGAAGGGGAAGTTGAAGGGGGAGATGACGCCGACGACGCCGACCGGGACGCGGTAGACGCGGTTCTCCTTGCCGTCGACCGGGGAGGGCAGGATGCGGCCCTCGGGGCGCAGCGCCAGCTGGATCGCCTCGCGCAGGAACTCCTTGGCGAGGTGCAGCTCGAAGGCCGCCTTGAGACGGGTGCCGCCGAGCTCGGCGACGATCGTCTCGGCGATCTCCTCCTCGCGGTCCTCGATGATCCGCAGCGCGCGCTCGAAGACCAGCCGGCGGGTGTACGGGTTGGTCTCGGCCCACGCGGTCTGGGCGCGCTCGGCGGCGCGGTAGGCGCGGTCGACCTCATCGGCGGTGGCGACGGTGATGGACGCCAGCTTCTCCCCGGTGTACGGGTTGAAGTCGATGATGTCCCACGAACCACTGCCGGGCTTCCACTCGCCGTCGATGTACTGGTGGGCCAGGTCGGTGAAGTGCGACATGGTTGAGACCCCTCTACCCGCTACCTGCAGTGCGACTGATGTGGCGTCATCGTACTGATGTATCAGGAGAGTTGAAGGAGGCCTCGGAGAAGGTCACGGCTTTCGGCCGGATCCGGCCCGTCCTTCTGGAGCTTCTCCATCACCCGCTGGTACTGGGCGACTTCCTCGCGCTTGTCGAGGTAGAGGGCGCTGGTGAGCTGTTCGAGGTAGACGATGTCAGAGAGGTCGGACTCGGGGAAGCTCAGCATCGTGAAGGTGCCGCTCTCGCCGGCATGACCGCCGAAGCTGAAGGGCATGACCTGCAGGGTGACGCCCGGGTGTTCGGAGATCTCGATGAGATGCCTCAACTGCCCCTGCATGACCGACCGGTCACCGTAGGGGCGGCGCAGCGCCGCCTCGTCGAGGACGGCGTGGAACTGCGGGGCGCGTTCGGAGACGAGGACCTTCTGGCGCTCCAGGCGCAGGGCGACGCGTCGGTCGATCTCGGAGCGCGGGGCGTCGGGCATGCCCCGGCTGACGACGGCGTGGGCGTACGCCTCGGTCTGCAACAGGCCGTGGACGAACTGCACTTCGTAGACGCGGATCAGGGAGGCGGCGCCTTCCAAGCCGATGTACGTCTGGAACCAGCCGGGCAGGACGTCGCCGAAGCTGTGCCACCAGCCGGCGACGTTGGCCTCGCGGGCGAGTCCGAGGAGCGCGCCGCGCTCGGTCTCGTCGCCGACTCCGTAGAGGGTGAGCAGATCCTCGACGTCCCTGGCCTTGAAGCTCACCCGTCCCAACTCCATACGGCTGATCTTGGATTCGGACGCACGGATCGAATAACCGGCAGCCTCACGGGTGATCCCGCGCGACTCGCGCAGCCGCCTCAGCTGGGAGCCCAGCAGGATGCGCCGCACCACGCTCCCGCTCGCTCCGCTCGATTCGCCTGCGGTCACGGCTCTTCGCCTCCCCTTTACGGTGTCGAGCCCCCGTCGAGCCCCGGATTCTGCCATCAAACGCTTCAGCGCGTACACATTCGATTACGGAAAGGCGGCGACTTCCGGGCAACCAGGCGCACATCACGGGCACAGTGCGTGCGGATCCGGGGAAGTTCCCCTCATCGTGTGGACGACTTATGCACAGATTCGGCACGTGGACGGACAGGTCCGGCGCGTGCACGTGCATCTGCCCTTGCATCCCGTGGGCGCATTCGGAACCATGGAGCCCGCGCAGCCGCGTACTCGTTCGTGTTGTCGTGTTGTCGCACCACAGTCGCGATTCCCGGGAGTGCCTCGCATGGGGACGAATGGATCGACCGTGCTCGAGCCGTTACGGCAGGGCCTTCCGCCGATCGATCCCGGCGCCGTCTCCACCTCCGCCTCCTGCGCCCTGCCCGCCCGGTACGAAGCCGTGCGCGGGGCCCGCAAGTTCACCAGCACCACGCTCGACCGCTGGGAACTGACGGAGCGCTTCGACGACGTGGCCCTGGTCGTCTCCGAGCTCGTCACCAACGCGCTGCGTCACGCGGTGCCCGCCGACGCGCAGCAGGAAGAAGGCCTGAACCCGCCGGTCCGGCTGCACCTGATGCGCTGGGCCTCGCGCCTGGTGTGCGCCGTGCGCGACCCCAGCCGGGAGAGCCCGGAGGCGCGCGGCGGCGAGGAGGACTTCGCCGCCGAGTCGGGGCGGGGTCTGTTCCTGGTGGACTCGTTCAGCGACAGCTGGGGCTGGCACCCGCTCGCCGGCACGCTCCAGGGCAAGGTGGTGTGGGCGCTGTTCCGGATCGGACCGGAGTAGCGCGCACGACATGAGGAAGGGCCCCGACGGAAACCGTCGGGGCCCTTCTCGCGTCTCAGTCACCGTCACACCAGGTGGTCGAACTCCCCGTCCTTGACGCCCAGCAGGAGAGCCTCGATCTCCGCGGGCGTGTAGACGAGAGCGGGGCCGTCGGGGTGGCGCGAGTTGCGCACGGCGACGTCACCGCCCGGCAGCTTGGCGAACTCCACGCACGATCCCTGGGAGTTGCTGTGCCGGCTCTTCTGCCACACGACTCCTCGCAGCTCCGTGGCCGCCATGCCGTTGTACGCGTGATGCGCATGATGCACTGGTAGCTCCCCGAGTTGCTTGGTGCAGGTGTCAACTTCCTCGGATCATAGCTGTGTTCATATGCGGATGCATGAGCAGATGCACGTGCACGGGGGGTGGCGTAGCGACTACGCGACGGAGCGTGCTACCGACTGGTGGAGCGTGCCTGACGGGCCATCAGCGGAGGTCAGGCGTCCAGGAACGTGTCGAAGGCCGACGCGAGACCCCTCCAGGAGTCCCGGCCCGCCGCGTACTCGGCGTCCGTGAGGAGGCAGGAGCCGAGCAGCTCGGCCAGGCCGTCCCGGTCCAGGCCGGGCGAGGTGAAGACGAGGTGCTGGCAGCGGTCGCCGTGCTCCGGGTGCCAGTCGAGGGCGGCGGCCGCCCTCCGTACCGGCGGGACCATCTCCCAGGCCGCGTCGGGCAGCGCGGCCAGCCAGGGCCCGGCGCTCTCGACGCAGAGCGCGCCGCCGGCCGCGTCCCAGGCGAGCAGGGTGTCGGGGCGGTCGGCCAGATAGAAGCGGCCGCGGCTGCGGGCCGCGGCGCAGGTCAGACCCTCCAGGGCGGCGTAGAGCCGGCCCGGGTGGAAGGGCCGGTGGTGACGCCAGACGTACGTGGCGACCCCGTGCTCGTCCGCCTCCTGCGGCAGCAGCGCGCAGGCCGGATGCTGGGCGGCGGCCGCGGCCTCCACGTCGAAACCGGCGAACACCGCCCGCGCCAGGGCCGCCCCGTCCTCGACGGGGACGCGCAGGGCGGTGGGGTGGAGCTGGTCGAGCAGCGCGCGGTCCTCGGAGTCGGTCTCCGGGCTCTCGGCGACGGCGAGCACGGGCGCGTACTCCAGCTGCCGGGCCCAGGTGTCGGCGACGGTACGGCGGTCGGTGGCGGCCGCGGCGAGGCCGGCGTCGGCGAGGTCGTCGCCGTTGCCGAGGTACGGGAGGAGCAGCGCGGGGTCGACGGCGGTGACGACGGCGCCGATCCGGAAACCGGCGGCCGCGACGACCTCGGCCATCGCCTTGGGCTCGACGGAGTCCCAGAGCTCGACGACCGCGAGCCGGGTGAGGCCGGAGTCGCGGAGCCGTTCGAGCTCGGGCACGAGGTCCTCGCGCAGGGCGCAGCAGGCGCAGTCGTCGACGAGCGGCGCCTCACCGGAGGACAGGACGCCGGTGGCGTCCCGGACGGTACGGGCGACGGTCCCGGTCTCCGGGGCCGTCGCGAGGTCGTGGTGGAGCGCCACGCTGCCGGGGACGACGGCCAGGAGCCGGTCCACGGCAGCGCGGCGGGCGTCGGAGTGCAGGCCTCCGACGAGGGCGACGGAGAGCATCAGGGCGCCTCGCGCCGTCCGTAACGCTTCTCGAAGCGCTCGACGCGGCCCGCGGTGTCGAGGACGCGCGCGGTGCCGGTGTAGAAGGGGTGGCTCGCCGAGGAGATCTCGACGTCGACGACGGGGTAGGTGCGGCCGTCCTCCCACTCCACGGTCCTGTCGCTGGTGAGCGTGGACCGGGTGAGGAAGGCGAAGCCGCCGGCCTTGTCGCGGAAGACGACGGGCTCGTACGCGGGGTGGATGCCGGGCTTCATGGGGTGGTTCAGCGCTCCTCTCGGAAGTCGACGTGACGGCCGGCGACCGGGTCGAACTTGCGCAGGGTGAGCCGGTCGGGGTCGTTGCGGCGGTTCTTGCGGGTGACGTAGGTGAATCCGGTTCCGGCGGTGGAGCGGAGCTTGACGACCGGGCGGAGTTCGTTGCGTGCCATGGTGTGTAGAGTAAATGAAAATGAATCCCATTGCCAACAACTCTGTCGGCGTCCCGAGGAGAGGTAGGTCACCCTTGTCCGCCCACTGCCAGCTGACCGGCGCACAGCCCGGATTCGGCAACCGGATCTCGCACTCCCACCGGCGCACCTCGCGCCGCTTCGACCCGAACATCCAGAGCAAGCGGTACTGGCTGCCGAGCGAGCGCCGGTACGTACGGCTGACGCTGAGCGCCCGGGCGATCAGGACCGTCGACACCATCGGCGTCGAGGCGGCCGTGGCCCGGATCCGCGCGCGCGGAGGGAAGGTCTGATGGCCAAGCGCAGCAAGATCGCCCGCAACGAGCGGCGGAAGACGGTCGTGGCGCGGCACGCCGAGCGGCGGGCCGAGCTGAAGGAGATCATCCGGCGCCCCGCCACTCCGGCGGCCGAGCGCGAGGCGGCGGTCCGCGAACTGTCCCGCCAGCCCCGGGACGCGAGCGCGACCCGCCTCCGCAACCGGGACGCGGTGGACGGCCGCCCCCGCGGGCACCTGCGGAAGTTCGGCCTGTCGCGGGTACGACTGCGGCAGCAGGCGCACGCGGGGTTCCTGCCGGGGGTACGGAAGGCGTCCTGGTGACGGGAGGCTTCTGCAGGGTGGCCAGGACCGTGCGGCCCCGGCGCCGGTGAGCTCGACGCGGCCCGCCGCCCGGGTCCCGTGACAGAGGCCCGAGTGGAACGCCCCCGCATCCTCAACTCCCGCCCACGCGTGCGGATGCCATGCCGTCGAGGTCAGTGGCCGCGCCCCGACTCCGTCAGGGCCGTCGTGAGTTCCTCCAGGGTGTCCAGGAGCAGGACGGCGCCCTTGTCGAGGAGGAAGTGGTCCGGCGGTTCGGCGGACCAGGCGGTGACCGTCCCGCGCAGGTCGTCCCAGTGCGGCTCCCTGCGCTCCCGTACCTGCTTCGCGCCCCGCTCCGTCGACCGGTGCAGGGACTCCGCGAGGGTCGCGGCGGCGGGTACGGGCGGGGCGCCGCGCTCCGGGAGGTGCGCCTCCAGGAGCATCGCCACCCGGCCGAACTCCGCGAGCGCGTGCTCGGCCTGCTCCACCGCCGCGTGCGAGAGGCCCCGGTGCCGGACCGGTTCGTGGGTCGCCCGGGCCACGGCCTCCTGCCAGGCGACGCGGGCGGCGCGGGTCTTCAGGAGCGCTTCCCGTACGTCGGGGCTGGCCGGCCCGGCCGGGTCGGCGTACCCGGCGGCGACGACGGCCGCGTACGCCCCGACCGACGCCAGCCAGTCCGCGAGCCGGCCGCGCAGCCGAGGCGTCTCCCAGGCCGGGTAGACGGCGTACGACAGCATCGCGAGGGCCCCGCCGAGGAGGGTCAGCAGGACCCGTTCCCGTACGGTCTGGGTCAGGCCCGCGCCGTCCATGCCGAGCAGGAAGACGACGTACGCGGAGACGAAGACCTGGCCGGCCGCGTACCCCGTCCGCATCAGCAGGTACATCCCGAACGCACAGACCACCGCGAGCGCGGCGGACAGGTACATGCCCGGGTGCGCCGACCGCACCACCGCCGTCGCCAGGGCCACGCCGACGAGGGTGCCGCCGAAGCGGGCCACCGAGCGCGCGTACGTCTGCGAGAAGTCGGGGCGCATCACCATCACCGAGGCCATCGGGGCCCAGTAGCCGTGGCCGAACGGCAGCCACGTCCCCAGCAGGTAGCCGGCGGCCGTGACCGCCGAGACGCGGACCGCGTGGCGCAGGACCGGGGAGTCGGGGCGCAGTTCGGCGCGTACCTTCGCGAGGACGACGGGGGCGAGACGGAGCAGGGTGGGGCGGCTGCGGGCCCCCTGGGCGTACGGCTCCGACGTCTCCGTACGCGGCTCCGCCGTCTCGACGACATCGCCGAGCAGCGCCGCCAGACGGAGCGCCGCCCGGCGCGACGGGCCCCTGAGGATCGCGCCGGTGTCCGGGGTGCGGAGGGCGGCGAGCGCGGGCGGGGGCAGGGTGACCGGTTCGCCGTGCCGGATCGCGTGCGCGGCGGCGTCCAGGACCTCGGCCGCCGCGCCCAGCAGCTCGCGGACCCGGGCCCGTTCCGGCCCCTCCTCCGGCACGCCCACCGCCGGGTCCGCGAGCGAGGCCAGGACCGGGCGGATCCGCTCCGCGAGGCCGCGCGCGCCGTGCAGCTCCGCCGGGCGCGTACGGGCCTGGCGGGGCGTCACCGCGGCGGCGTTGCGGGCCGTCATGAGCGGTACGGGGTCGAACGGGGCGACCGGGTCGTGGCGGAGCCGGCGGGCGTAGTCCGCCTCGGCGGCCAGCGCGTCCGCGAGGGCGTCGCGCTGGGCGCCCCATCGGCGGACCGGGAGGAGCACCACCAGGGCCGCCTGGACGACACCGCCCGCGAAGATCATGACGGCGTGGCCCGCGGCGGTGGCGACGGAGGTCGGGAGGGTGACCGTGACCAGCATGATCGCCACATTGGAGGAGGCGATGATGCCGGCGGTCGGGCCTGCGGCCCAGGCGAGGCCGGAGAGGAACGTCCAGAGGAGCAGCAGGGCGAGGAAGAAGGCGGTGTGGGCGCCGGTCAGATAGCCGAGGAACGTCGACACGGCGAGGCTGGCGCCGGAGGCGAGGGCGAGGGTGGGGCGGGGGCGCCAGGAACGCTGGAAGGTGGCGATGGCGGCCTGGAAGGCGCCGAAGGCGGAGGAGGCGGCTACGGCTGGGCCGAAGAGGGCGAGCGAGAACCCCACGACGAGGGCGAGGCCGAGGGCGCCTCGGGCGGCGATGGCGGGTTCGAGTCGCCGCCGCTCTACGGTGAGGCCGGAGCGGGCGGTCTCCTTCAGCGCCCGGAGCCAGCTCATACGCAGAGCGTATCCACGAACCGGACATTTCCCCGCCCGTCGTGGGCAGGCGTTCCGCCGGGCGGTACCCACCCCCGTTGTGGGCAGGCGTTCCGCAAGGGGCGAAGGCCGGGGCACCGCCCAGCCGGGCGCGGGCCCACACGGGGCGTGGGGCGGAAGGGCGTGCCTACGGCAAGTGGGGGCGGTTCGGGTGGAGGCCGGCGTGGTCGGCGGCCGTCGCGCCGTGCGTCCAGCCCGCCTCGTCCCACGCCGCCCGCACCCGCGTCGTCCGCGTCTCCGGGAAGAGCTCGTCCGTGCGCGCCGTCACCGCCAGCTCGCGCGACGCGAGGGCCGGCAGCAGCGTCGGCGCCTCGGCCGTCACCCGGCGGGACGTCGCCGCCAGCCGCGCGCCGAGACGGTTCGCGTACGCGAGGAAGAACGACTGCCGGAAGGACTTCGTGCGCTTCCGCCCGCCCGCCCGCTGCTCCGCCTCCGCCCGCGTCATCGCCGCCGTCCCCTGCACGAGCAGCGAGGTGTACAGCAGCTCCACCGGTTCCAGGTCCGCCTCGAAGCCGACGACCGTCGAGAAACCGTACGTCTCGTTCCAGACGGCCCGGCAGTGGTTCGCCGTCGCCACCGCGTCGAGCAGGATCGCCTTCGCCTGCTCGTACGGCGGCTCCACCCCGACCCGGATCGCACCCGGCGTCTCCGGGGACGGCGCGCCCGCCGCGAGCGTCGCCTCGTCCAGGCTGTGCCGGGCCATCAGCTCCTGGGCCTTGGCCGTCAGCGCCTCCGCCTCCTCCGGATACCCCGTCGCCTCCGCCTTCGCGAGCAGCGCCCTGATCCGGCTCAGCATCCGGGGCTCGCCCGCCACCGCCGGCGGCAGCGCCTCCCCCGGCACCGGGCCGACCGCGTCCAGGCGCGGCAGCCGGACGAGCAGCCGGTACAGCTCCAGGACGGTCGTCGCCCGGGAGAAGCGGTCCGTCGGGCGCCCCTCCGCCGTGTCCAGGTCGTCCAGCTGGGCCTGCCAGCGGTGCGGGAGCCGTTCGTAGCCCGCGGTCTCCGCCCTGATCAGCCCCGCGAGCAGCCGTACGTGCTCGTCCGCAAGCTCGCGCCGCGCCATCCGCACCAGGTCCGCGGGCTGCCAGCCCCGCACCCACAGCGTCCGGACGAACTCCTCGCCCCGGCGCGCCAGCTCCGCGTCAGCGCCCGGGGCGGCGGCCAGGAGCGAGGCCGCCATGTCGAGGGAGCCGTCGTCGGTCGCGTACAGCGCCTCGAAGGCCTTGTCGATGGTGGTGCTCACGCCGTGCCCCTCGTGTCCCGTTCCTCGCGCGACCGGGCGATCACCGCGCAGAAATCGGCGCCGCTGTCCAAGGGCTCGGTGATTGCCTCCGTGTGCCCCTCTGACATCACTGTGCCTCCTTCCGCACGCCTGGCCGCCCGGTCGCGATGCTCTTCGACCGGTCGCGATCGTCCCCGATCGTTCCCGATGGTCTCAGCCTTCGCTCCACCTGGGGGAATCCCTGGCGCCCTCGGCTCACTCGGCGTGAGCCGAGCCCGGGGGTAGGGCCGGCACCACCCCCGGGACGCCCCTTGGTGGTCGTGATCGGCGCGCGCCGGGACGGTTGGCTCGAACCATGACTTCGCATGCCGCCGTACGGCTCCGCCGACTGACCCGGCACCACCGTGACGTCCGCGCCCTCGACGGCGTCGACCTCGACTTCGCCACCGGGACCTTCACCGCCGTCATGGGGCCGTCCGGCTCCGGCAAGTCCACGCTCCTCCAGTGCGCCGCCGGACTCGACCGGCCCACCTCCGGGACCGTGGAGGTCGGCGGCACGGCACTGGAGGGACTGAGCGAGCGGCGCCTCACGCTGCTGCGGCGGGACCGGATCGGTTTCGTCTTCCAGTCCTTCAACCTGCTGCCCTCCCTGACCGCCGCGCAGAACGTGGCCCTGCCCCTGCGGCTGGCCGGCCGGCGGCCGTCCCGTACGGAGGTGCGGGAGGCACTCGCGCGCGTGGGGCTCGCCGGCCGGGAACGGCACCGGCCCGGCGAGCTGTCCGGCGGCCAGCAGCAACGGGTCGCGATCGCCCGGGCGCTGATCACCCGGCCCGCCGTCCTCTTCGGCGACGAACCGACCGGCGCGCTCGACTCGACGACGAGCCGCGAGGTGCTCGGCATGCTGCGGGAGCTCGTCGACCGCGACGGCCAGACGATCGTCATGGTCACCCACGACCCGGTGGCGGCGTCCCGCGCGGACCGGGTGGTCTTCCTGGTTGACGGCAGGGTCGCGGCCGAACTGCCGGACCCGACGGTGGAGACGGTCGCGGCGCGGATGACGGCGCTGGAGACGGCGGACCGGGCCGCCGGTGCCGGTGCCCCCGCGGGGAGGGTCTCGTGCTGACCGTCGTCCTCTCCGGGCTCCGGGACCGCTGGGCCTCCTTCCTCGGCGGGTTCGTCGCGCTCGCGCTCGGTGTCGGGCTGCTCGCCACCACGGGGCTGGGGCTCTCCGCCACTTCTCACGCGCCCGAGCGTTCTCCCCAGCGGTTCGCGTCCTCGCCCGTCGTCGTCCAGGGCCAGGACCGGCTGACGCTCGACGTGCGGCGCGGGCCCGACACCGTGCCCGTGGAGCGGCGTCTCGACCGTCCACAGCCTGTGGACGACGGACTGCTCCACGAGCTCCGCGCCCGCTGGGCCGTCACCACCTCCGGCGGCCCCGACGCCGTCGGCGTCGACGCCCCCGCCGCCGAGGTCCGGGCACTCGTCGGCGACCGCGCCCGGGTCCTCACCGGGAGCGGGCGCGCCCAGGCCGACGCCGACCCCGAGCGGGACGCCCGGGCCCTCGTCGGCCTGGCCGCCCTCCTCGGCACCTCCGGCGGCGTCACCGCCTTCGTCTCCGTCTTCGTCGTCGCCTCCACCTTCGCCTTCGCCGTCGCGCTGCGCCGCCGCGAGTTCGGGCTGCTCCGGACCGCGGGGGCCACCCCCGGCCAGGTCCGGCGGCTCCTCCTCGCCGAGGCGGCGGTACTCGGCGCGCTCGCGTCCGCCGCCGGGTGCGCGCTCGGCGCCCTCGGCGCGTCCCTCCTCGCCCGGACCCTCGTCGACGGCGGCCTCGCGCCCGCGTGGTTCACGATCGGCGGGCCGTCCTGGCCCTACCACGCGGCCTTCTGGACGGGCGTGACGGTCGCGCTCGCCGGGGCCGTCGCCGCGTCCCGGCGGGCCGGGAAGGTCGGTCCCACGGCGGCGCTGCGGCAGGCGGACGTCGACGCCGACGCCCTGCCCCTCGGCCGGGCCGTGCTCGGTACGGGCCTGCTGGCGGCCGGGCTCGGACTCCTCGTCTGGACCTGCGCCACCGAGCCGTCCGCTCTGCTGAGACGGAAGACGTACACGACCCTGCCGATGCTCCTGATCACCGGCCTCGCGCTGCTCTCCCCGCTCCTCGTCCGGCCGGCGGCCCGGCTGCTGCGGGCGCGCGGGGCGGTGGGGACGCTCGTACGCGAGAACAGCGCGGCCGCCGTACGCCGTACCGCCGCCGTGGCCGGGCCCGTCCTCGTGACCGTGGCGCTCGCCGGGACGCTGTTCGGCTCGGCAACGAGCGTCACGCGCGCGAAGGAGGTCGAGGCGCGGGCGCAGACGGCGGCGGAGTACGTGGTGAGCGGGGAGGACCTGCGGCCGGTGACGGCGCCGCCCGGGGCGGTCGTCTCCCCCACCGGGGCGACCTCCCTGTTCGTACGGGACGGGGACGAGGCCGTCGTGAAGTACCGGGCGCGGGCGGTCGCCGACCCGGCGGCCTTCGCGGAGCTGGCCCGGCTGCCGGTGACCGCCGGGGACCTACGGGACCTGGACGACCGGTCGATCGTCGTGAACGAGGAGTTCGAGCGGCACCGGGTCGGCGAGACGGTGGAGGTGTGGCGGGCGGACGGGAGCGGTCCGGTACGGCTCCGGGTCGTGGCCGTCCTCGCGCTCGGGACCGGCGGCAACGGGCCGTACGTCACCCTGGCGAACGCGCCGGGTGCCTCCGTCGACCGGATCGACGCGCGCGGGACGGGGCGGGCGGCGCTGAAGGCCGGCGGGGGAACCGTGCACGCCGACGCCTTCGAGCCGCCCGCGCCGGGGAACCCCCAGAGCCGCCTGGGCATGCTCCTGGTCCTGGGCATCGCCCTCGTCTACACGACGATCGGCCTCGCCAACACGCTGCTGATGGCGACGGCGGTACGGGGCGGGGAACTGGCCTCGCTACGGCTCGCCGGCGCGACCCGGGCGCAGATCCTGCGGGTGGTGACGGGCGAGGCGACGCTGGCGGTCGCGATCGGGACGCTGCTCGGGCTGGCGGTCACGGCCCTCGTCCTGGGCGCCCTGGGAGCGGGCCTGGCGGCCCTGTCGGCCCCGGTGGCCCTGGCGCTGCCGTGGGCGCAGGTCGGGGCGGCGGCGGGCGTGTGCGCGGCGGTCGCGGTCGCCGCGTCGGCGGTCCCCGCGTGGCGGCTCACGCGCTGAGCGGCGATGGTGGGACGACGGGACGGTGACCGGGGTCGGAGCCGGGTCACCGCCCCGCCCTCGCGCCCGGTGGACGCCCGGCTGCCGTCGTGCGCGGCCCGCCTGTCTGGTCGCCCCGCTACGCGCGCCCCGCCCTCGCGCCCGGTGGACGCCCGGCTGCCGTCGTGCGCGGCCCGCCTGTCTGGGCGCCCCGCTACGCCGCGCCCGTGCGGGCTGCCCTGGGGAACGGCGCCCCGGTCCACCCCCGTGCGACCGGCGCCCCGCTCCGGGCCTCCCCCCGGCGTGTGCCCGCGCCCCGGCTGGGCGGCGCCCCACGCGCCGTGTGGGCCCGCGCCCGTGTGGGCGGTGCCCGCTGCCGTGTGGGCAATCGTCCCGCCCGAGCAGGGGGACCCCCATCGCCCCGGCGGAGCGCATGCCCACAACGGCGGGGCACGGCCCGCCCGGGCGCAGGTCACCGCGTGGGCGTGGCGCCCCAGTCCCTGGCCAGCACCGACCAGATCTCCTCGTCGTGGCGCCTGCCCCGGTACTGGTAGCTCTCCCTCAGGACCGCGTCCCTCGTCATGCCCAGCCGTCGCGCCACCGCGATGCTCGGTCCGTTGTCCGAGGAGACCACCCACTCGACCCGGTGGACGCCCCGTACCGTGATCGCCCAGTCGATGAGCGCCCGTGCCGCCCTCGTCACCAGGCCCTTGCCGACGCCCGCCGGCTCCAGCCAGCAGCCCGCCTCCGCCGTGCCGTCCGTCAGGTCGAGCTTCCGGAGGATCACCGCGCCGACGAGCGTGCCGTCGGACCAGATGCCGTGGATGCGGCCGGTGTCGGCCGCCGCCCTCTCCGCGTACGCCCGGAGGAAGGCCCGGCTGGACTCCAGGTCCGTCACCACGTCCGGGAGCCCGTTCCGCGCGCCGATGAACTCCCGTCCCCGGTCCATGTGCGCGAGGAACTCCCCGGCCTGCCACGGTTCGAGCGGGCGCAGCTCCGCGCCGTCGTCGCCCAGGGACATCGCGTACATCGGCATCGCCTTTCTCCGTCACGAAGGGATCAGGACGATCTTCCCCCGCACGTGCCCCGACTCGCTCAACTCCTGCGCCCGCGCCGCCTCCTTCAGCGGCAGCGTCTGCGCCAGGCGGACCGCGAGCGCGCCCTCCGCCGCCAGCCGGGCCTGCGCCGTGAGCCCCGCCCGTACCGCCTCCGGCTCCCCCGCGACGCCCGAGAAGACGATGCCGTGCTCCTCCGCGTCCGTCGCCGCGATCGTCACGATCCTCTCCTTCGCCGCGTCGCCGCCGCCGAGCAGCTCGATCGCGACCGGCAGGACCCCGTGCCCGGCCGCGTCGAAGACCGCGTCGACGCCCTCCGGGGCGGCGGCCCGCACCCGGTCGGCCAGCCCGTCCCCGTACGCCACGGGGATCGCGCCGAGCTCCCGCAGGTACGCGTGGTTGGACTCCGAGGCGCTGCCGATCACGGTGACCCCGGCCGCGACCGCGAGCTGGACGCCCACCGAGCCGACGACGCCGGCCGCGCCGTGCAGGAACAGCGTCTCGCCCGCCCGCACCCCGAGCAGGTCCAGGACCCGCTGGGCGGTCTCGCCGGCCACCGGCAGGCTCGCGGCGGCCTCCCAGGACAGCCCGGCGGGCTTGGGGGCGACGGTGCCGGCGATGGCGTACTCGGCGTAGGCACCGGTCTTCGTCCAGCCGAGGACCTCGTCGCCGACGGCCAGGCCGGTGACGCCCTCGCCGAGCGCGTCGACGGTGCCGGCGAACTCCAGGCCCGGGACGGCGGGGAAGGTCGTCGGGTAGAACGCCTCCATCCAGCCGTAACGCCGCTTCCAGTCCACCGGGTTGACCCCGGCCGCCGCCACCCTGACCCGCACCTCGCCCGGGCCGGGCTCCGGCTTCGCGACGCCGGCCTCGTGGCGCAGCACCTCGGGGCCGCCGAACTCCTCGTACACGATCGCTTCCATCTCAGCCTCCGCTGCTGCCCGTTCGGACCTCGATCACTTCGACGCCCTCAAGACTGCGCCGGGGGCCGACCTTCCCCCGCCCTCCCAACGGCCAGTCCCACCTGGCCGGAAGACGGGCCGTCAGCAGGCCCGCCCGCACTACGCTGAACCGCATGGACGCGCTCACCCTGACCACCGCGTACGAGATCATCCGGCAGCCGCTCGGGGAGATCCTTCCCAAGGTCTCCGCCGCCCTCGCCCCGCTGGTCCCGCACGCCGACGCGGCCGAACTCTCCACCCACTGCGCCCACTCGCCCTTCAAGGCACTCGGCGGTACGGAGCTGATGACCGCCGCCGAACTGACCCCGCTGCTCGCGGCCGGCGTCCCCGGCGCGCCCTGGCAGGGCCGCGCGACGATCGGCGGCCGGGAGCGCGAGGTCGTCGCCGTCACCAGTCACGCGACCCGGCGAGGGGCGGTCCTCGTGCTCGTACGGGAGGACGGCGCCGCCCCCGTCGACGCGGACGTCCTCGACGTCGCCCAGGCACTGTGGGACCTGGTCACCGGGCACTTCGACCGGTTCGCGACGGAGGCGATGCCGGGCGCGCTGGCCCGCTCACGGGCCGCGGCCGACACCCGGGCCCGGGTCATCGCCGAACTCACCGGCGCGCACGCGGCGGCGCTCTCCGGGGTCCTGGGGGTGCTGCGCAGCCGGGCCCTCGACGACACGACGGCCCGGACCACCGCCACCGACCTGGCCGCGTCCGCGCTCATCGAGATGCGGGCCGAGCAGCGGCGGGACCGGGCGCTCGCCGAGGAGCCCGCGGAGGACGCCTTCGAGCGGCTCGCGGGCGAACTGCGGCCCATGCTCCGGCACAGCAAGGTCCGGCTCGAGCTCGGCGCGCCCGACTCCGACCGGTCGCTCGCCGCCGACGTCGCGCACAGTGCGCGGGCCATCGTCCGGTCGCTGCTCCTCATCGTCCTCGAACAGGACTCCGTGCGGCGTGTCCACGTCGGCTGGCAGCTCACCGAACACGAACTGCGGGCCACCGTGCGCGACGACGGCGCGGGCGCGCTCGCCCCCTGCGACCTGGGCGCCGGAACGATCCGCGACCGGCTCGACGTGCTCGGCGGGCGGCTCGACATGGACGCGGTGCCCGGCTGGGGCACGACGATCACGGCGGCGATCCCGCTCGCGACGCCGGAGGCCCCGGTCGAGGCGGCGCATCCGCTGACCGGGCTGGGCGGGCGGGAGGTGGAGGTGCTGCGGCATCTGGCGCTGGGGCATCGGAACCGGCGGATCGCGGAGGAGCTGCACATCAGTGAGTCGACGGTGAAGTTCCACGTGGCGAACATCCTGAACAAGCTGGGTGTCGACTCCCGTGGCGAGGCGGCGGCCCTCTTCCACGCAGCGGCGTAACCCCCGCCCCGTTGTGGGCAGGCGTTCCTCCCCCAGACTTCGTCCGGGAGGTGCCCCCAGGGCGGAACGGGTGGGCACAACGGACGGCGCCCTTGCCGGCGCCAGAGGCTCCCGCGCCTGAACCCGCACCCTCTTGTGCGGCGCGCGGTCGGTGCGGGTCAGGGCGCGGAACGCGGAGGCGCCGCTGAGGGCGCCGTCCCGTGTGCCCACCCGTCCCGCCCAGCGGGACGATTGCCCACACGGGCAGCGGGGCACCGCCCCGGGCGTGGCCTGGGTTCGCTGTCAGTGGCGGCTGTCAGACTCGCGCGTATGAGCGAGAGGTGGGCCCTGGGGCCCGACGGCGAAGGGGACGGTGCGGTGCTCGTGCCCCTGGGGGCCGACGGGCAGCCCCAGGGGCCCGTGCGGCGCGAGCCGGATCTCGTGGCGGCCGTGCGGGCGCGCCCCGAGGTCGCCCGCTGGGTGTGGCGGTCGACGGCCGAGGTCTACCCCCGGCTTCTCTCCGCCGGCGTCCGCGTCGAGCGCTGCTACGACATCGAGGACGCCGAGCAGCTCCTCCTCGGCCACGAGGGCCGGCTCGGCGAGCCGCGATCGGCGACGGCGGCCCTGGCGCGCCTGAGGAACGAACCCGTACCCCCCGATCCGCCGCAGCGCGCCGCCGAGCCCGGTTCGCAGGACTCGCTGTTCGAGCCGCGTCCCACCGCCTCCGTATCCTTCGACGGGCTCCTCGCCGTCTATGCCGAGCAGCTGCGCCGCCATGACCGGGCCGAGCACCCCGGCCGGATGCGGCTGCTGACCGCCGCCGAGTCGGCCGGGATGCTGGTGGCCGCGGAGATGCACCGGGCCGGGCTCCCGTGGCGCGCGGACGTGCACCGGGACCTGCTGAACGAGCTGCTGGGCGAGCGGTACGCGGGCGGGGGCGAGCCGCGCCGTCTGGCGGAGCTGGCCGACGAGGTGTCCGCCGCGTTCGGCCGCCGGGTCCGTCCCGATCTGCCCGCCGACGTGGTGAAGGCCTTCGCGCGGGCCGGGATCCGGATCAGGTCGACGCGCCGCTGGGAGCTCGCCGAGATCGACCACCCGGCGGTGGAGCCGCTCATCGCGTACAAGAAGCTGTACCGGATCTGGACGGCCCACGGCTGGTCCTGGCTGGCCGACTGGGTCCGCGACGGCCGCTTCCGGCCCGAGTACCTGCCGGGCGGCACGGTCAGCGGGCGCTGGACGACCAACGGCGGCGGCGCCCTGCAGATCCCCAAGGTGATCCGGCGGGCGGTCGTCGCCGACGAGGGCTGGCGGCTCGTGGTCGCCGACGCCGACCAGATGGAACCGCGCGTCCTCGCGGCGATCTCCCGCGACCCGGGTCTGATGGAGGTCGCGGGGCACCCAGACGACCTGTACACCCGGCTGTCCGACCGCGCCTTCTCCGGCGACCGCGACCACGCCAAGATCGCGCTGCTCGGCGCGATCTACGGGCAGACCAGCGGCGACGGTTTGAAGAACCTCGCCGCCCTCCGCCGCCGCTTCCCGCGCGCGGTGGCCTATGTCGACGAGGCCGCGAAGGCGGGCGAGGAAGGCCGGCTCGTACGGACCTGGCTGGGCCGGACCAGTCCGCGGGCGGTCGGCTCGGGCGAGGACGAGGAGGCCGGGATCCCGCAGGAGAGCGCCGAGCCGGAGCCGGCAGGCGGCGAGTTCGTCCCCGGGTACGCCTCGGGGAACGCCCGGGCCCGCGGCCGGTTCACCCGTAACTTCGTCGTGCAGGGCAGCGCCGCCGACTGGGCGCTCCTCATGCTGGCTGCGCTGCGGCGCTCCCTCTCGGGGATGCGGGCGGAGCTGGTGTTCTTCCAGCACGACGAGGTGATCGTGCACTGCCCCGCGGAGGAGGCGGAGGCGGTGACGGAGGCGGTCCGGGCGGCCGGGGACGAGGCCGGGCGGATCGCGTTCGGGGACACACCGGTCCGGTTCCCGTTCACGACGGCGACGGTCGAGCGCTACTCGGACGCGAAGTAGGGCCTGCGGCACGGATCCCCCCGGTCCGTACCGCAGGCCCTCCCGCCGCCCCTACTGCAGCGGCAGCTTCCGCCACTTCGGGCTCAGCGCCAGAGCCTGCAGCTGCTCCATGGTCAGCGCGGGCTCGGCGCGCGTGGCGGCCTCGTGCTGGGCGCCCGAGTTGAAGGCGGAGACCCCGACCCGGAAGCCCTCCGGGCTCAGGGTGTCGACGCTCCACCACACGACCCCGGCGCCGCCCTTCTCGCCGGGCTGCTGCGTGGCCCTGACCTTGGTGCCGTCGGGCAGGGTGACGACCCCGGCGCCGGTGAAGAGCTCGGCGACGGCCTTCCCGGCGTCGGGCTGGACGTCGACCCCGACGAGGCTCTTGCCCTTGCCGTCGTCGACGACGACGTAGCCGTGGCCGTCGCCCCCGCCGTGGGACGTCACGGTGACGCCCTTGGGCAGCAGGGAGCGCAGGGTGGCCTGGACGGCGGCGGCGCTCGGCACGGCGGGCAGGCGGACCGCCCCGGGGGCGGGCTTGTCCTTCGGGACGCTCAGCTGCTTGAGCAGCGGCCGCCAGCCCTCGGCCGTGACGAGCTCCTTCAGCTGGGTGCCGCTGAAGGGCGGGTTCTCGCGGGTGATCGCGGCGCCCTTCTCGGCGGCGGCGTTGTACTCGTTCGCGTCGACGACGAAGCCGTCCTTGGTGAGCAGCACCGCCCGCCAGTTCTTGGTCTCCTCGCTCCTGTCGGTGTACTCGTACCCCTCGATGAACATGAACCGGTCGCCACCCGACAGCCGCCCGTCGGTGCACCTGTCGTAGCGGACGACCACCTTGTCGGGGCAGGTGACCTGGTCCGAGCCGGCCTCGCCGGCCTCACCGACCCGGGAGAGGGCGACGCTGACGCCCGCCTTGCCGTGGCCGTCGTCGTAGACGCCGGTGACCGACTGGCCCCGCCCGTCCAGGTCGGTGAACTTCCACTGGCCGGCCGGGGTGTTGGCCTTGAGGACGGCGGCGAGGTCCTTGACCGCGAGCTGCTCCCCCGGCTGCTCCTTCCCGGAGCCGGCGGTGCCGTTCGTCTGCCGGAGCTGCGGGGGCGCCGCCACCGAGGTCGTCGTCGCCGACCCGTCGGGGCCGAGCAGCGCGCCGCCGTACACGCCGCCGATGCCGACGGCCGCGAGCGCGAGGCCGCCGCCGGTCACCGCGAGGCGGCGGCGCACCAGGCGGCGCCGGCCGCGCTGGAGCCCGCCGGCGATCAGCTCGCGCCGGTCGTCGGCGGAGAAGCCGTCGCCGGCGCTGCGCAGGACCGCGCCGAGCTCCTCCTCGAAACGCTGGGTTTCTTCGTTCTGGGGCATGCCGAGATCACCGTCTCCGGTCGGTAGGAAAAGCGGGGAAAGTACGTGGTCAGCGGGCGGCGAACTCGGCGACGCTGCCGCCGAGCCGTTCCCGGAGCTTCGCGAGCGCGCGCACCGAGCGGGTGCGTACGGCGGCGGAGCTGACGTGCAGGGCCTCGGCGGTCTCCTCGATGCTGCGGTCCTCCCAGTACCGCAGGACGACGACCGCGCGGTCCTTGGGCGCGAGGCCGGCGAGCGCGTCGAGCAGCGCGATCCGCAGGGCCGGGTCCTCGCCGTACTCGGGGGCGCGGTCGGGCAGCTCGCCGAGGGGGCGCTCGGTGGCCGAGCGGCGCCGCTGGTGGCTGAGGAAGGCGCGTACGAGCACGGTCTGGGCGTACGCGGCGGGGTTCCCGATCCGCGCCATGCGGCCCCAGAGGGCGTACATCCGGCCGAGGGTCTCCTGGGTGAGGTCCTCGGCGAGATGGGTGTCGCCGCTGGTCAGCAGACAGGCGGAACGGAACAGGTGCCCCGTGCGTGCGGAGGCGAACTCCAGGAACTCGTCCGCGCGGGACTTTCTCATGCCCCTCCTTCCCTCGCGGTCACGTGGTGTGGCCGGCGTACACCTCACTGACGCGATGGGGGGACGGAAATGTTTCAGTCCGACGTATCCGAAGAAGCGGAACCGGGTAATCCTGTTGGTATGAACACTCTCAGCGCAGCAGAGAACCTGGCCGCTGGGGTTTGGCAGTCAGGTCTGGCCCAGGTCATCGGCGGGCTCGTCGTCGTCTTCGTCCTCATCGGCGCCTTCTGGCTCGGCATCCGGATCAACGCACGCGAATCGAAGACGCCGAAGCCGGAAGAACAGCCGCACCGGCCCGACACCGGGGCACTGCCCGGCGAGGTGGCCGAGTACCGCAGGCCGGCCGAGATGCCGCAGACCGACGGCGAGCACCGGCTCATGCCCTACCAGCTCAAGGATTCCGGCACCGAGACCTCACCGGACCCGCCGTCCGAGGAGAAGCGCAAGTGGGGCGGCATCTCCAGCGGTGGCTTCGGCAGCGGAGGCACCGGGCACGGCGACTGACCGACCCCGGACCCTGACACCTGGCCCCTGACCCAGAAAAGCCCAGCCGTACTCGGCTGGGCTTGGTCCGGCTCCGGTTCCGGTTCCGGCTCCGGCTCCGGCTCCGGCTCCGGCTCCGGCTCCGGCTCCGGAACACCAGCTCTGGTTCCGGTTCCGGCTACGCCCGGGCGGGTTCACCGCCCAGGATCCGCCCCGCCCGCTGCGCGATGTGCGCCGGCGGGGCGAAGTCCGGCGCGAGGACCGGGTCGACGACCGGCTCGCCGAAGGTGGTCACCACCGGCAGCACCCCCGCCCACAGGCCGAGCGCCGCGTCCTCGGAGTCGCCGTCGTCCGGCGGGCCGGCGGCGGTCTTCACCGAGGCCTCGGTCAGGTCGAGCGCGAGGAGCGAGGTCGCGGCCAGCTCCTTGCGGCTCGGCTGCCGCGCGTACTCCCACTGCCCCGGGGTGCTCTGCTCGGTCAGGGCCCGCAGGCCACGGAGCTTCTCCTCCGGGTCGGTGACGATCTCGGGCACGCCGTAGACCATCGCGCACCGGTAGTTGACCCCGTGCTCGAAGACGGAGCGGGCGAGGACCAGGCCGTCGACGTGCGTGACCGTGACGCAGACGGTGGTGTCGGGGGCCTGGACCAGGCTGCGGCTGGCGACCGAGCCGTGCACGTAGAGCCGGTCGCCGTCCACGCCGTACACGGTGGGCACCACCATCGTCGTGCCGTCGACGGTGACGCCGAGGTGGCAGAGGAAGCCGGCGGCGAGGACGGCGTCCAGGTCGGCGCGCCGGTGGCTGCCCTTGTGGCGCATCCGGCGCAGCCGGGTTCGCTCGGTGACGGCCAGCTCGTCGTCGAGCCCTGCGGTGGTGCTGCTCATGAAGACCTCTCGTTCCGTGCGGGTGTACGTGTTGTACGGGGGATCAGCCCGTCACCGCCACCGACTTCCGCCTGTCGGAACGCCGGCCGTCGCGACGGCTCGCCACGAGGGAGTCGCAGATCTCGCCGGCCCGCACCGCGGCCATCGACAGCAGGTTGGCCGTGATGCCGTGCGAGTGCTCGGTGCCGCCCATCAGGTAGATCCCGGCCTCCACCTCGGGCGCGGTCTCCACCCGGTAGTCGCGGCGCACCCGCAGCCGGCCGTCCTCGTCGCGCGCGCAGGCGGCGTCGAGCGCGCCGAGCAGCCGGCCCGGGTCGGGCTCGGAGTAGCCGGTGGCGTAGACGACGGCGTCCGCCTCCATCGTCTCCGTCTCGCCCGTGGCCAGGTTCCGCACCTGGACGCGGACGCCGTCGGGACCCTCCTCGACCTCGGTGAGCCGGGTGACGCCGAGGATCCGCAGCCGCTGCTCGCCGCGGACCTTCTCCTGGTACGAGCGGCGGTAGAGCTCCTCGATGAGGTCCATGTCGACGACGCCGTAGTTGGTGTTGCGGTGGTAGTCCATGAGCGTGCGGCGGACGGCCGGCTCGGCGCCGTGGTAGAGGTCGACGGCCTCCGGGTCGAAGATCCGGTTCGCGTACGGGCTGTCGTCGGCCGGGCTGTAGCCGTACCGCGTGTGGACGGCGACGACCTCGGCCCCCTCGTAGGTCCGGTGCAGGTGGTCGGCGATCTCGGCGGCGCTCTGCCCGGCCCCGGCGACGACGAAGCGGCCCGGGTTCTCCGTGGGCAGCGCGGCGAGCCGGTGCAGGAACTCGCTGCTGTGCCAGAGGCGTTCGGAGGAGGAGACGCCCTCGGGGAGCCGCGGCACGAGGCCGGTGCCGATGACGAGGTTCCGCGCCCGGTACGTCACGGCCGCGGCCTCCCCGACGGCGGCGACGTCGACCTCGACGACGGGACCCGCCGCGCCGGCGGGCCGGATCGCGGTGACCTCCAGTCCGTAACGGACCATGTGGTCCACGCCGTTGGCGGCCCACTGGAGGTAGTCGTGGAACTCCTCCCGGGTCGGGAACAGCATCTTGTGGTTGATGAAGTCGACGAGCCGGCCACGGTCGTGGAGGTACGGCACGAAGCCGAAGCGGCTGCGCGGATTGCGCATCGTGGCCAGGTCCTTCAGGAACGAGACCTGCATCGTGGCGTCCGGCAGGAGCATGCCCCGGTGCCAGCCGAAGTTCGGCTGCTTCTCCAGGAAGACGGCCGTGAGCCGCTCGTCGGGCGCGGCCTGCTCGTTGTACTCCTCGATGGCGATCGCGAGGGCGAGGTTGGCGGGCCCGAAGCCGACACCGACGATGTCGTAGACGGGAGTGGTCTCGTTCGTGGTCTCGTTCATGACTGACTGCCTTTCGGTGGACGGAGGTTCAGGAGGTGCGGGCGCGGCCGGTGAGGACGGCGCAGCCGGCGGCGAGGAGCAGGGCGAGCAGCAGCCCCGTACCGGCGAAGGAGAGGAAGACGGCCGCGATCAGCAGGGTCACGACGGCCGTCGCGCGCAGGGCGCGGCCGGTGCCGCGGGCCCGCAGGGCGGCCGCGGCGGCGGCCACGTACAGGAGCAGGAAGGCGCTGCTGGTGACGACGAGCACCAGTTCCTCGCCGGTGCCGGTCAGGGTCAGGGTGCCGAGGACCGCCGCGTACGCGAGGGCCAGGGCGACGGTCGCCGGCACCGGGCGGTCGGCCAGGGCGCGCGGCAGGATCCGCTCCCGGGCGGCGGCCCGGACGACCCTCGTCGCGCCGAGGACCCAGGCGTTGGTGGCGACCACCGCGAGCCCGAGGGCGAGGAGATCGCCCGCGATCGCTCCGGCGTCGCCGAGCGAGGCGCCGAGGAGGGCGGTGATGACGACGGGCTCGTCGCCGGGCACGGCCAGGTAGGCGGCCGTCACCGCCGCGTACAGGAGTCCGACGATCGGCACCGCCCAGCGGATCGCCCGCCGGTAGCTGCGGGCCGGGTCGTCGACCTGCTCGGCGAGGGTGGAGACGTTCTCCCAGCCGAGGAAGGAGAAGAAGGCGGTGACGACGGCGATGCCGACGCCGCCCCAGCCGTGCGTGAGGAACGGTGTGTACTCCCCCGCGTCGAACCGCGGCACCGCGAGCACCACGGCCCCGCCGAGGCCGAGCAGCAGCACGACCAGGGCCGCGGCCTGCACCCGGGCACCGGCCGTGAGGCCGAGCAGGGTGAACGCGGCGGACAGCGCCATGAAGCCGATCGCGATCGGGTACACGGGGCCGTCGGGCTGGCCGATGAGCCCCAGCAGGCAGCGGGCGGACACGATGCCCATCACCGGATTCCCGATGACGTACGTGGCGACGAGCAGCAGCGCCGCGGCCCGGCCCGGGCGGCGGCCGAAGCCGGCCTCCACCATCGCGGCGAGGCCGGAGGCGTCGGGGCGCCAGGCCGACATCTCCGCGAAGAAACGGGCGAAGGGGTACGAGCTGAGCGCGAGCGCCAGCCAGGCGAGCAGCGCGGCGGGGCCGGCCTGCCGCTCGGTCAGCCCCGGCACCAGAAGGATGCCGGTCCCGACGAGACTGCTGACGTAGAACACGACGAGTGCGCGCACGCCGAGGGCGGTAGGGGTGTGCGCGGCCTCGGGCCGCCGCAGCAGATCGGTCATGGTGTCACCTCCAGTTGATTACGGGCATGCGCCCCACCCCGTTGTGGGCATGCGTTCCTCCCCCAGACTTCGTCCGGGAGGTGCCCCCAGGGCGGAACGGGTGGGCACAACGGAACGGCGCCCCTGCCGGCGCCAGAGGCTCCCGCGCCTGAACCCGCACCACAGGTGACGGCGCACGGTCGGTGCGGGTCCAGGCGCGGAACGCGGAGGCGCCGCTGAGCGCGCCGTCCCGTGTGCCCACCCGTCCCGCCCTGCGGGACGATTGCCCACACGGCAGCGGGGTACCGCCCGCCCAGGGCGCGGGCCCACACGGGGCGGGGGCACCGCCCGCCCCTGGCGCGGGGCCCACACGGGGCGGAGGGGCGCCGCCCGGCCGGGCGTGGGGTCCACACGGGCCCGGTCACTCGCCCCCCAGCACGTCCAGCGCCTCCGCCGCCGCCAGTTCCGCCGCCGCCGGGGCCGTCTTGAAGCCCGCGCCCGACCAGCCCGTCGCGAGGACGATCCGGCTGTCGGCACGTTCGCGGCCCAAATGGGGGCGGGAGTGCGGGGTGTAGAGGTCGACGCCCTGGCGGCCGCCGAGGAAGCGGGTCGCGGGGTCGGCGAGCCAGGGCCACCGCGCGGCCCCCCCTTGGCGTATGTACGCCACGTGCTCGTCGGTCAGCGTGGCGAGCCCGCCCGGGGGTAGGTCCCACTCGTCGACCGGCCGCCCCGCCATGTAGCCCCCCGCCGCCTCCCCGGTGAGCTGCGGCCGCCCCCACACCCCGCTCACCATGTCGACGACGGTCGGCAGACCGGCCGTGGCGGGGTGGTGGAAGAAGCCGTACCGGATGGCCTTCGTGCGTCCGGCGTCCGCGCCGCTCAGCCGGTGTCCGGCGATCTCCCCCGTACCGCCGCCGGCCGCGAGCACGACGGCGTACGCCTCGACGGGCCCGCCGGGTTCGAGGAGGACGCGGACCCGGTCGGCCCCGGGCGGGGCGTCGAGTGCGCGGACCCGGGCCGGCAGCAGCCGGGCCCCGTGGGCGAGGGCGCGGTCGCGGTAGACCCGCGCGGTGCGGGGCGGGTCGGCGTACCCGGCCTCGGGTTCCCAGACGGCGGCGGTGACGCCGTCGACGGAGAGCCCGGGGAAGCGGGCCCCGAGGACGTCCGGCTCCAGCAACTCGGCCGGCACACCGGCCCCGTTGAGCTCCGCCACGCCCTTCTCGGCCTGCTCCAGATCGGCCTCGCCGCACAGGACGAGCGACCCGGTCGTCATGAAGCCGTACGGTCCCGGCGCGAGCGCGGCCGGTCCCCAGGCGAGGTGGTGGCTGCGGAGGGCGAGGCCCCGCAGGTACGGGTCGGCCTCGAAGGACCGGACGAGCCCGCCGGACCAGGCGGTGGCGTGGTCCTGGCGCCCGTCCATGGGCGCGACGAGCGCGACCCGAGCCCCGTGCCGGGCGAGCACGGACGCCGTGGCCGCGCCGACGACCCCGGCGCCGACGACGATGACGTCATAGGCCCGCCCGTGCCGCCCGGCGGTACGGGGAGGAACCACGGAAGCCTCCGGCACCGAGACCGCCGGCACCGGCACGAAGTCCCAGCCCACGCTCCCCGCCTCGGGCTCCCCGAGCGCGGTGAACCCCCGGTCGGCGTGGGCCCGTACGGCCGCGAGGAGGGTGCGCCCGGTGCGCCCGGCGTCCTCGGAGAGCGCGGCGGTGGCGGCCGCGAAGGCCGCGTCCACGTGCGCTTCCGGCCCGCCGCGCATCCGGGCCACGGAGGCGGCACCGGCAGGCGGGCCGAGCAGTTCCGCGAACTCGTCCACCGCGCAGTCGTCGGTGAACCAGAACGTCCCCTCGAACCCGGCCGCCCGCCACTCCCGCCCCACCCGCGCGGCCCCCACATGGGTCCCGCAGACGACGAGCGCGGTGACGTCCCGGGCACCGGGCCCGTCGACGTCGAGGACGTCGAGCAGCGGGGCCTCGGCCAGGGCGGCCGGCACGGGCACGGCGCCCGTCGCGGGCCCGCTCCCGTCGGACACCACGGCCCCCGACGGGAGCGCGGGCCGCGCGACCGCCGACGCCTCCCGTACGAGAAGCGCCAGCCGCTCCCCGTACGCGCTGCCGTCGTGCGTCACGGCGGCCCTGGTGTGGCCCGCCTCCCGTACGGACGCGAGCAGGTCCGCGGCCTGGGCCCGGTCGTCCGGGCACCAGCGCAGCAGCGTGCCGGCGCTGTCGGCGAGCAGGTCGGGCGTGGTGGCCAGCGGAAGGAGGACGGGGAGTCCGGCCGCCCGGTAGACGGGGAGGGCCGCCGCCGCGCCGGCGCTGTTGAAGTGCCCGACGACCAGCGCGTGCCGGCCCTCGGCGACGACCGCCTCGGCGATCTGCCGGGCCGTCTCGGCCTCGCCCCGGTCGTCGTACAGCTCCCAGTTCACGGCCGTCCCGTACCGTTCTGCGGCCCGCTCCAGGTGCTCGCCCCAGGCGGCCCGGGGCCCCGAGAAGGGCCCCACGACGGCACCGCGGGGCAGGACCTCCGGCGCCTCAGGCACTGAAGACCGCCCCGGGCCAGGCCGCCACCGGCGTCCCCGGGGCGAGCGGCGCGAGGGCCTCCGCGTCGACCCGGCGCGGTTCCGGCGCGAGGCCGAGGAGCGCGGCGAGGCGGGCGGAGCCGTACGGGAGGGCGGGCGCGGCCCAGGCGGACAGGGCGGCGGCGACGGCGAGCTGCGCGGAGAGCGCGGAGCGGTAGCCGGCGGCGCCGTCCGGACGCTCGCCCTCGAAGCCGTTCACGTACCCGAAGTCCTCGGCGAGGCGGACCACTTCGTCGAGCAGCGCGATCGCGCGCCGCGCGTCGTACCCCTCGATGCCGTACGCCTCCCGCAGCTGTGTGACGGTCTCGGTGAGCCGACCGCGCAGCCGCTCCCAGGCCGGTCCCCGGGGCGCCTCGGCGGGGGCGGCGCCGCCGGACTCGGCGACAGCGGCGAGCAGCCGGCCGAGCCAGCCGTCCCAGTGCCCGGCGAGCCGCTCGCGGCTGATGGCGAGTGCGGCCGAACTGAAGCTGGTCTGGCGGCCGTTGGGGCGGTCGGAGAGGACGTGGTAGCGCAGGACGTCCGCGCCGGTCCGGGCGAGCTCTTCGTGCGCCCAGATGGCGTGGCGCCGGCTGGTGGAGAACTTGAGCCCTTCGAGCCGGTAGAACTCGTTGACGACGAACGCGCGGGGCAGCGCGATCTCCGGGTCGTACGCCCGGAAGGCGGCGGGGAACAGCAGGGCGTGGAAGTAGCCGTTGTCGAAGCCGAAGAACTGGACGGGCGCGGGGGCGGGTCCGGTCTCGCCGGCGCCGGTCCACTCCAGGAGGTAGCCGGGGGCCATCTCGAACCAGACGTAGATCCGCTGGTCGGTGAAGCCGGCGACGGGCACCGGCACGCCCCACTCGGAGGGGTGGCTGACGGCGATCTCGGGGAGCCCGTCGGCGCGCATCCGCTCGCAGAGGGAGCGCAGGTGCGGCGGCATGTCGACCTGGTCCCAGAAGGCGGTGAGTTCCTGCTCCCAGGGGGCGAGGGGGAAGTAGAGCCGCTCGCAGTCGCGGAGTTCGGGGGTGGCGCCGCAGCCGGTGCAGACGGGGTCGGTCAGGTCGGCGCAGTCGTTGGGGCGGCCGCAGGGCTCGCAGGCGTTGCCGTTGGAGCCGGATCCGCAGTGCGGGCAGTCGCCCTTGAGGTAGGCCTCGTACAGCCAGCGCTCGCAGCCGGTGCAGTACGGCAGCGGTCGCGTACGGGCGACGATGTGCCCGGCGTCGTACAGGCGGGCGAAGAAGTCCTGGACGGCCGCCTGGTAGCCGGCGTCGCGGCGCGGGCGGACGATCGCGTCGAAGTCGGCGCCGGCCTGCCGCCACACGGACTCGATGGAGGCGCCGTAGCCGTCGGCGACCTCGTCGCCCTTGCGTCCGCCGTCGTTCAGGCCCCGGACGGGCACGTAGCTCTGGTGGTCGTCGAGACCGGTGGTGTAGCGGACGGGGCCGGTGCCCTCGGCGGCGAGGAAGCGGCGCAGGACGTCGCCGGCGAGGTAGGGCCCGGCGAGGTGACCGATGTGGAGGTCGCCGTTGGGGGTGGGCGGGGTGGCGGTGATCCAGTGGGCGGTGGTGTCGCTCATGCCGCGACCTCCTCGGTCTCGGTCTCGGTCTCGGTACGGATGGCGGGCTCGCGCAGCGGCCAGTAGAGGGAGACCCAGCTCAGCTCGGTGTCGCCGGCGTTGTGGACGACGTGCTCCTGGTTCCTGGGCAGCACGACGATGTCGCCCGCGCGGAACGGCGGCTCCAGCGTCCCGTCGAGGGTCACGCTGCCGGTCCCGGACAGGATGATCATGACCTCGTCCTGGTTGTGGCAGTCGGGCTCGGAGTCCCCGCCGGGCTGCAGGAAGCAGGCCATCGCGCCGACGGGCGGCTCGGCGTCCCCGCCCGGCCACGGGACGAGCCGCTGGCAGGCGAGCCCGAACTCCTCGGTGGCGGCACTGCGGTCGATACGGAAACGGCGCTCGGCCATGGGGGCGGCTCCGGGGCTCGGATTCGGGTTCGGGTTCGGGTTCGCGTTCGGGGGGCGGTCGCGGTACGGAGTGGGGGCGAGGGCCGGTTCTCCCGGCGGCAGGATGGGCGAGGTGAAGGGCATACGGGTCTCCTGGAAGGGCGGGTGAGGAGGGCGACTTCAGGAAGGAGAGGGCGGTCAGAAGGCGGTGTGCGACCCGAGACCGGTCACCGGCACCGGCCCGAGACCGGTCACCGATGTCACCGGGATGCGGGCGAGGCCGGCCATGACCTGGCGGGGGCCGGCCCCCCACCCGTACCGCTGCTTGAGCGGCGCGACATGGGTGGCGATGAGCGTGAGGAGCGGCGCGAGGTCGGCGGGTGTGGCGCCGAGGAGGGCGAGCAGTTGCTCGGTACGGGTCAGGCCGGCGCCCGGGCCGATCCCGTGCACGGCGGCGTCCTGCCAGGTGGCTCCGGCGCTCCGGGCGACGACGGTGTTGTGCAGGGCGAAGCCCTGGTTGTCGCGGGCGTGGATGCCGACGGGGGCGGACACGGCGGCGCGGGTGGACTGGACGAGTTCGATGACGCGCTCGGGGCGGAGCGAGCCGAGGGAGTCGACGAGGAAGACGGCGTCGAGCGGGCCGAGTGCCGCGCTGTCGCCGAGGCAGCGGTCGAGTTCCGGGTAGGAGGCGAGGTCGATGTGGGTGAGGAAGAGGCAGACGCCGAAGCCGGCGTCCCGCAGCCGGTGCAGCGGGGCCGCGGCGCGGGCCACCCGGTCGTACCGGACGGCGAGGCGGACCAGGCCGACGGGCAGGGGCCCGGTGGCCAGCGTGTCGGCGATCCGCCCGGCGGAGGCCGTGGCGGCGGCGTCCGTGGCGGGCAGGCCCGCCGTGTCGAGGAGGACGGAGAAGCGGGGGCCGTAGCGCTCGGGGAGCGGGACCGGCAGCAGCGCGCCGGGCGGGGCGGAGCGGTCGGCGGGGTCGTGGACGCTGCCCAGCTCGATGACGTCGATGCCGAGCCGCGCGCAGACCGCGAGGTAGTCGGCGGCCAGCGCGGGGGGTACGGGTCCGCCGGTGAGCCGTCCGCCGGTGCGCAGGGTGCAGTCGAGCAGGGTCATCGGGGTCACCCCCAGCCGGTGTCGTTCGTGCCCGTGCCGGCGGCGGGGGCGCCCCAGCCGGTGTCGTAGGTGCCGGTGAGGACGGCCGCGCCCCAGCCGGTGTCGTCGGTGCCGGTGGTGACCTGGTCGGTGGTGACGGTGGCGAGGCCGGCGAGGCCGACGACGAGGGTGGTGAGGAGGGTGCTGCGGATCCGCCGCTTCATGTCGCTGCTCTCTTTCCGCTTCCGCGAGGAGTGAGTCGTGGGTTCTCAGGGGGGTTTGCGCGCTTCGCGGGCTGTGCGAGCTTGGTGCGCTTTGACCTTGTGGGCGGTGATACGAACGTAGCGAGGGCTGCATGGCTATGGGGCGGACCGCATGGCTCATTAGGCTGCATGGCAGCAAGAGGACGCCGTCATAAACGGGGGAAAAGGTGGCGATAGAAGACATAGAGCAGGCCGAGGGCGACGCCGAGAGCCCAGAAGTCACCGCCCTGGCCGCGATCGCGGCGGCGGCCCCTCCGCCCCCGGCACCGCCCTCGGAGCCCACCGGGCACGCCGGGGACTCCGCCGGCTCCGACGCTCCCGACGACCCCCTGACCCGCGTCTACACCACCCTCCTGGCCCGCGACCCGGCCCTGGAGCCCGCGCACCCCGCCGACCTCGCGGCCGAACTGGCCCTGCCGCCCGCCCGGGTGGAGTCGGCCGTCTCGTCCCTGCTCGACATGGGCCTGCTGCGCCGGACGCCTGAGCGGGCCGTGCTCCCGGTGGCGCCGGACGAGGCCGTGCAGCGCACCCTCGGCCCGCTGGAGCGGGAGATGCGCGCCCGCCGCCAGCACATGGAGCGCACCCGCGAACAGCTGATGGCCTTCATGCCGCTGTACGAGTCCCACCTCCTCCGGCTGACGCACCTGCGGCAGGCGGAGTACGTGGAGCTGCTCACCGATCTGCGTGCCGTACGGGAGGCCATCACCGAACTGGGCCGGACCTGCGAGCGCGAGGTCATGACGGCGCAGCCGGGCGGCGGCAGGCGCGCCGAGGTCCTGGAGGAGGCGGTGGCCCGCGACGAGGAGCTGCTGCGCCGCGGGGTCCGGATGCGGGTCCTCTACCAGCACACGGCCCGCTTCTCCTCGGGGACGTGCGCCTATGTGGAGCGGGTCGGCAGGCTGGGCGCCCAGGTCCGCACCCTGGACGACGAGTTCCCGCGGATGCTCGTCTTCGACCGGGCGACGGCGGTCATCCCGGTCCCGGACGACCCGCACGCGGCGGTCCTGATCCGGGAGCCGCACGTGGTCGCGTTCATGGTGGGCGCGTACGAGCGGCTGTGGCTGGAGGCCCTGCCGTTCGAGACGGAGTGGGACCGGCAGACCATCATGGACATCTCCGACGAGCTGAAGCAGACGATCGTGCGACTGCTCACGGAGGGCCTGACGGACGCGGCGATCGCCCGCCGCCTGGGCCTGTCGGTCCGCAGCTGCCGCCGGCACGTCGCCGACGTGATGGCCGCACTCGGCGCCGAGAGCCGCTTCCAGGCCGGCTACCTGCTCGCCCAGCAGGAGCGTGAGCAGCCGAGCGCCTGAGGAGGAGCGCGGGCCGCTCGCCGCCGCCGAAGGAGGCCTCCGGCCGCTTGCCCGGCAGGAGCGCGAGCGGCCGGCCCCGAGGGGGCCTCCGGGTCACCCGTACGTGGTGAAGAGCGGCTCGCGGACACCCGCCGTACACCGTCGGGGCATAGGGTCCGTGCAGACGACACAGAGACGACGAAGTCAGGGTGGACATGAGCGACTTGGCGACCGGGGAGCGATCCGACGGGGCGGGCCCGGAGGGAGGCACTCCGGACGAGGACGCCCCGGCGTCCGGCCGCGCCCCGAAACGGCGCCGCCCCTTCTGGATCGAGCTGCCGTTCCTCGCCGGGATCGCGCTCGTCCTGGCCTTCCTGATCAAGACGTTCCTGCTCCAGGCGTTCCTGATCCCCTCCGGCTCGATGCAGAACACCCTCCAGGTGGACGACCGGGTCCTGGTCGACAAGCTCACCCCGTGGTTCGGCTCGGAACCGGACCGTGGCGAGGTCGTGGTCTTCCGCGACCCCGGCGACTGGCTGGCGGGACAGCCGGTGAAGCGGCCCACGACGGTCCAGAAGGCCCTGGGCTTCGTCGGGCTGATGCCGGCGGCGGACGAGAAGCACCTGATCAAGCGGGTCATCGGGGTGGCCGGCGACACGGTCGAGTGCGCGGGCGAGGGCCCCCTCAAGGTGAACGGCAAGCCGCTGACGGAGCCGTACGTCTTCGCGGGGAACACGGCGTGCAGCACGGACCCGGGCGGCCAGTTCAAGGTCACGGTGCCCGCCGGCAGCCTCTGGGTGATGGGCGACCACCGGCAGGCCTCGCAGGACTCCCGCTACCACCAGGAGGACCCGCGGGGCGGCATGGTGCCCCTGACGGACGTGGTGGGCCGCGCCGTCGTCGTGGCCTGGCCGATCTCCCACTGGTCGACCCTGCCGGTACCGGACACCTTCGAGCAGCCGGGCCTCGCCGACTGACGGAGCCGCAACGGCAGGCTGTGCAGGGGACGTTCCACATCACGGGACACACCCTGAGGGGAGCCCCTCGGCGATAGCCTGACGTCCGGTCAGTTCACCTGTCCCGGGGAGGGGGTTCCGCATGGCCGTGGCCATGTACCAGGCCGTCCAGCTCGCGCGGAAGAACGAGAAGCGGTACGAGAAGCTGCGCGCCCGCCGCGGAAAGCTCGACCGGCACATCGTGCAGGAGAGCGCGGCGCAGGAGGCGCAGCGGCAGGCCGCCTACGACCGGGCGCTCGTCCCCTTCCGGGACGCCTTCGAGCGGCTCAAGCGCGTGGACCTGGCCGAACTGTCCCCGGTGGAACCGGCCGGGCACGCGACCGCCGACGTCGAACTGCGGGAGATCCAGCGGCTCGCCGTGTCCGCGATCGGGTCGATCGTCGGCGGCGGAGCCACCGGAGCGGGCGTCGGCGCGGCCACGTACATGGCCGTCGGGGCCTTCGCCACCGCCTCCACCGGCACGGCCATCTCCGGGCTCTCCGGGGCCGCCGCGAGCAGCGCCACCCTGGCCTGGCTGGGCGGCGGTTCGCTCGCGGCGGGCGGCGGAGGGGTGGCCGCCGGGACGATGGTCCTGGCCGCGGCCGTCGCCGTCCCCGCGCTCCTCGCGACCGGCGTCCTCCTCGAATGGCGGGGCCGCTCCGCCCGCGAGGACCAGCAGAAGCTTGCCGAGGAGCTGGAGGCGGCGGAGTCCGAACTGACCGAGGCTCGCCGGACCCTGTCCGAGGTGTTCCGGCGCAGCCGGGAGATCCGCCTCGTCCTCAAGGACCTGTGCGCGGCCATGGAGGAGCGCCTTCCGGCCTTCGCGGAACTGGTCGCCGACCACGACGACTACGGCGCGTACGACGCGGGGCAGCGCGCCCGGGTCAAGGAGCTGTTCGACCTCGCCTGCACGACGGTCACGGTGATGGGGGCCCCGCCGGCCGGAGAGGACGGCCGGGTCACCGAGCTGTCCGGCCGCGTCGTCGCGGAGGCCCGCGCCCACCTGGCCGAACTGGCCGCCGCCGCATGAGCGGTACGTCTCTGCCGGGCGCCGCCGACCAGGCCGCCTGGACCGTCGCGGACGCCGCCACCCGCCGGCTGGCCGAGGCCACCGTCGAGACGCTGCGCACCCGGGAGACGGTGGAGCGGCTGGCGCGCCGGTACGTCAACATCGGCAACGCCCAGCGTGCCGGCCACCTCTTCGAGGTGCGGCACGCGCTCTCCTTCAACCAGAACGCGATCCGGGCCGGCGCCTCGGTCCGGGCCGTGGTCACGGAGTGGGCCGAGGGCGGCTCGCAGACGGCCGCGGCCGACCTGTGGCTCGTCGACCGGGGCCGGCTCGTGGGCCAGGCGCAGGCCAAGCTGATGGACGGCGTCCCGGGGACCGCGCACGGCCTGGCCCGGCCGCACTACGAGGGGATGACGCGGCTGGTGGCGGGCGACCGGGTCGCCGCCGTGGACAGCCTGCTCGAACGCCGGCTCACCCTGTCCCCCGAGGGCGTGAGGTTCGCCGACTACGCCGACGCCCACGCGCATCTCAGCGACCGGCTGACGCACGGGAACGTCACCTCCGACCCGGTCGACCTGGCCGACGCACACCGCTCGGCCCTCGACCCGGCGCGCTGGGCGCGCGGTGAGGCGGTACGGACGGCCGGCCGGGAGGCGGCGGCCGCGGCGGGGTCGGCGGCGGCGGTCGGCGGACTGGTCACCGGGGCCGTGTCCGCCGCCGGGCAGCTGGCGCGGGTGCGGGCGGGCGAGACCTCGGCCGCGGCGGCGGCCCTCACGGCGGCGGCTTCGGCGGCCCAGGGCGCGGCGCGGTCCGGGTCCGTCGCGGGCCTCGGCTCGGTGATCCGCACGGCGGCGCGGGCGGGGCGGCTGCCCGCGGTGCTGGGCGGTGGGGACCTGGCGTTCGCGACGGCAGGAGCCGCTTACGCGGTGGCGGAGGCGGGGGTGGCGCTGGCGCGCGGCCGGATCGACGCGGGCGAGTTCGCGTCCCGCAGCGCCCAGGCCACCCTGCAGACCGGCCTCGGCTGGGCCTGCGGGGCGGTGGCGCAGACGGTGATCCCGGTGCCGGTGGTCGGGGCCCTGGTGGGCGGCCTGGTCGGCCAGGCGGCCGGCACCCTGATCACCCAGGGCCTGCAGGCCGCCGTGGTGGCCGTCCGCGGCACGGGCGATCCGGGCGCGGAACTCCTGGAACGGGAACTGCTCACGGCCTCCCTGGCCACGGGCCTCCTGGGCACGGCGACGTCCGCCCTGGGTCCGAGGACCTACGCGTCGGCCGTCGTGCTCCCGGCCCTGGAAACCGCACGGAACCACCTCACGGGCCCCGACCCGGCGACGGCCCTGTCCGCCCTGTCGACCCTGACGGCGACGGAGTCCGGCCGCCCGGTCTTCCTGACCCCGGAGGAATTCGACGTCTGGATGTCCGACGAGGCCGCCCCGCTGACCCTCGACCCCAACTGGTGAGCGTCCGGGGCGGGTCGGCCATGCACGGTGATCACGCCGAGGCGTCCCGGCCGGCCTCCCTGTCGACGGACCCGCGGACAAGCCGCGCCGGTCGGCCTTTGGCCCACCACCGCCCGATCGCGCCCGTCACCGATCCTCGAGATCTCCGGCTGCAGCACCCGTGGCCTCACCGGCCGCTGCGCCGGCCAAGCGCGATAAACAACCGCGACCGCGCCGATTGAGGTTTATTTGAGCTTTCCGGCAACGGGATGTTGAACAGTTGACTAAAGCGACTCCGAAACGCCTTAGTAATACAGTTCGCCCAGGCCGATCGTTGCCCCTGCCGATCAATACATGTAGTGTTGTTCACGGCCCGGAGCAACTGACCATTGCGAACCGGGTCGAATGCGCAGGACCGAAGAGTGATGCTTTTCGTTACGGGGGTAATGGCAATGCACGGTGGCGATTCGGGCGGATACGGCGGCGGCGACAGCGGCTCCTCCGGCATCGCGGGCGCATCCGGTTCCAGCGGAGGCCCTGAGCAGAGTTACCGCGAAGACGTGCGGGGCTGGGCTCCCGTCTTCGGCATCTCGGCGGCCGTGATTGTCATCGGCCTGCTGATCGCCTTCCTCATCAAGTAAGCACAGGACCCGCTCCCCGCGTCGTGTTCGCGGGTCGAGCCCGGGTGCGCCGGAGACGGTTCGACGGATCGCCGTGCGACGAATCGATTCACCGCTCCCTCCCCGCCCCGACGGCTCCGGGCGTCGCTTGCTCGTCCATTTCCCTACGCGATTTCCCGCGCGCTTCCGCGCCTTTCGCGTAATTCAGCCTGCCCGGCACCCGCCATAAAGACGGCCGGGCTTTCTACGCCATATTCCTGCACCGCAGTCGAATATGGGTAATTCCGCGCCCTGGCGCGCACAGAAAGGGGGTGAAGAAGAAATGGAGAACACCACGGAGATCGTGGATGTCCACGAGGACATCGCCATCGAGGAGCTCGCCGACACCGCCGGCGCCGGCACCGCGTTCTGCATCGGTTCCGCGGGCTGCCCCAGCTCCGCCGGTACCGCGTCCAGCTTCGGCTGACGGATGACGCGTCCCACGGACACGCTCACCAGCACATGACCCACGTAACCCAGACGTGCGGCTCCGCCGCACACAGCGCAGAAAGGAGCTGAAAGCACCATGGAGAACGTTGAGATCGTCGAGGAGTTCGACGACATCGCCATCGAGGAGCTCGGTGACATGGCCGGCGCCGGTGGCACCACCAACACGGGTGGCACCTTCGGGTCGACGACCTGCCCCGCCTGCATCGGCACCGCCTTCAGCTGGAGCTGACCGACGGCCTCGTGCCCCCCACCGACCGGTGACGACCTGCCGGAAGGGAGGTGAACACAGTGAACGAGACCCTCAACGACGCCGACCTCGACCTCTTCGAGGACGTGGCGATCGAGGAGCTGTCCGACGCCAGCGGCGCGGGCTGGTGCGTCGGCTCGGCCGGGACCTTCGGCTGCCCGAGCTCTGCCGGTACGTACGGAACCACGACGTCGCACTGACCATGCACACCACTCGTCAAGGGGGAACCCGCATGAACCACGAGCAGCAGCTCGTGCAGGGCGACGACGCCCTGCTCGCCGAGGACATCGCGATCGAGGACCTGACCGACGCGACCGGAGGCAGCTTCTGCCTCGGCACCGTCGGCTGTGCCGGCTGCCCCAGCTCCGCGGGCACCGTCGGTACCGCCAGCTCGCACTGACGCGAGCACTGACGCGTCCGGCCGTCGCACGACGGATCCGGAAACGATCCCACGAAGGGAGGTGTGAACCATGACCGCTCTCGACACGATCAACGCCGAGATCGACACCGATGGCCTCGTCGCCGAGGACATCGCGATCGAGGAGCTGACCGAGGCCGGCGGCACGAACTGCTTCGGCACGCTCGGCTCCGCCGGCTGCCCGGTGTGCTTCGGCACGTACGGCTGCGCCACCTGACGCACCAGCGCCGGTGAGCGCACCAGGGCGCCGCGTCCCCGCCCGTCCGACGCAACCGGACGGGCGGGGCCGCGGTCCCCCATTCTCCGCCCAACACGTTCGACCGACCAGCCTTACGGGGGAATCCAGGCCATGCCGACCAGTGAGAGCGCGCGCCGGGTGTGGCGCTGGTTCGCCATGCGCGAGAACTGCGCCGAGGACAACACCGACCTCTTCGCCACCCTCGCGGTGGAGTCACCGGTCGTCCACTTCCCGGGGCTGTGGGTCGTCTCCCGCCACGATCTGGTCACCAAGCTCAGCAACCACCCCGCCTTCACCATGGTGAGCCCGGACTTCCCGGCCGAGATCCGCGAGGGAAACCCGGAGTTCACCGCGTTCTTCAGCCGCTCCATGTCCGTGCGCGCCCCGGAGGACCACCGTCGGCTCCGCGGCGTCCTCGCTCGGGAGTTCAGCGCTCGGAACATCGAGCGGTTGCGCGAGCGGATCGACACGATCGTGGACGGACTGCTCTCCCCGCGCGCCCACGGCGCGCCCTTCGACTTCGTCGCCGAGGTCGCCGTACCCCTGCCGTCCCTCGTCACCGCGGCGCTGCTCGGCCTGCCGGAGCAGGACTGGCCGCAGGTCACCCGTTGGGCGCGGGGGCTGCTCGCGCAGCTCGGGAAGTCATTCCCGGGCGTGGTGCAGACCGCCGACCCCATCTCCGTCACCGGATTCCGGGAGCTGCGCGCGTACGTCTCCGACACCGTCGACGCACGGCACGGCGGCGGCGAGGACGTCATCTCGCGGCTCAACCAGGCGGCCGTGGCGGGCCAGATGAGCCGCGACGAGGTCATCGACATGGTGCTGCTCCTCTTCATGACCGGAGTCGACACGGTCACCAGCGGCCTCACCAACGCCCTGGCCTGTCTGCTCACGCGGCCCGGCGACTGGCAGCGGGTCGTCGACGACCCCCAGCACTGCGCCGGACCCGCCTGGGCCGAGTCGCTCCGCCTGCTCACTCCCGTCACCTTCGGCGCCCGGATGGCCGCCGAGGACACCCACGTCGGGCCACTGCACTTCCGCGCCGGCGAGGTGGTGCTGCTCTCGTTCGCGGCGGCCAACCTCGACCCGCGCCGCTTCGAGGATCCGCTCGCCTTCCGCTGGGACCGCAACCAGAGCGCCTCCCTGGCCTTCGGGCACGGCGCCTACTTCTGTCTCGGCGCGGGGCTCGGCGGCCTCCAGGCCGAGGCGACGCTGAGCCGGCTCGCCCGGACCGGCGTCGAACTGGCCACTCCCGTCGACCGCCTGGACTGGCGCGCCGAGCTCACCTTCAACAGTCCCGCGGAACTTCCCGTTCGGGTGGGCACGGCGGCCGGCGAAACGGCCGTGGCTCGGGCAGCCGCGATCTCCGGCGCCGCGACCGAGGCCTCCGGATGAGCAGCCCGACGACCCTCACACGGCGCGTCCGGCCCGTACGGACCCGGCACGTCCGGCAGGTCGAGGAGGCCGACTGCGGGGCCGCGTGTCTCGCCGCCGTGCTGTCCTGGCACGGACGTCATGTGCCGTGGCCCGAGCTGCGCGCCGTGTGCGGCGGCGGCCGGGACGGGCTCACGGCGGCCACGCTGGTGCGGGCCGCCGCCCACTACGGCCTGAAGGGCGCGGGGAAGCGGGTCAGGCTGTCCGGCGACGACCGTGCCGACGCGCGGGCGCTACGGGGCCTGCCGACGCCCGCGATCCTCTTCGTGGGAGGCAACCACTTCGTGGTCCTCGACGAGGTCGGCGAAGCCGGCGAGGTGCGGCTCAACGACCCGGCCGCCGGCCGCCGCCGACTGACCGTCACCGAATTCCGCGCCCTGTTCAGCGGCATCGCGCTCGTCTTCGAACCGACCCCGGACTTCCGGCCCGGCGGCGCGCCCGAGCGGCTGCGCACGCACGTGCGGGCCTGGCTGGCTCCACACACCGGCCTGCTCGTCGCCGCCGCCGTGGCGGGCACCGCCATGTCGCTCGCGGCGCTCGGCACCGCGCTGCTGCTGCGCACCCTGATGACGGCCTGGGCCGATCCCGCCGCGGACGCGCCCGCCTGGCCGCTGTGGGCGATGGCCGGGGCGGCCGGCGCCCTCCTCGGCCTCGGCTGGCTGCAGAGCCGGCTGCAGTCGGCGCTGCTCGGGGCCGTCTCCCGGCGCCGCTCCCAAGAGTTCGTCCGCACCCTGCTGCGACTGCCCCCGGCCTTCTTCCAGCGGCGTTTCACCGCCGGGATCGCGGCCCGGGTGCAGATCGCGGACACCCTGGCCAACCAGCTCACCACCTTCGCCGTGCCCGTGCTGGGCGCCACCGTCACCCTGCTCGTGATGGCCGGGGCGCTGCTGTGGCTCGCGCCCGGCCTCGCGCTGCTCGCCTTCCTGGGGACGGGTCTCGCGCTCTTCGTGTCCCGGCGCTCCTCGGTCGAGGAGGAGGAACGGCAGAGCCACGCTCTGGCCGAACAGGCGGCCCGTGAAGGCGATCTGATGACCGGCCTCGGCATGCTCGACACGCTCAAGGCGGAGGCCGGTACGTCCGGACTGCTCGATCGCTGGCAGGGCGGCCACGCCCGCGGCCTGCTCACCGAGCACGCGTCCACGGCCGCGGCGCAGCGCGCCCACGGCGCGGTGACCGCCGTCAACGCGGCCGTGTCCGCGGGTGTGGTGATCCTCGGCGCGTTCCACGTGCGCGACGGGCAGCTGCCGTTCCCCGATCTGATGGCCGTGATCCCCCTGGTCGGTGTCTTCCAGGCGGCGGCAGCCGTCCTCGGCGGGGGCGCGCTGCGGGCCGGGGCGCTGCGCGGCGGTTTCGCGGCCTACGCGGACGTCGTCGCGGAAGCCCCGCAGGCCGGTGACGCGCGGACGGAGAAGACGGTGCACCGGAAGCACACCGGCCCGGGGCGGCTCGCCGTGCGCGATCTCGTCTTCGGCTACGACATCAACCGGCCGCCGCTCGTCACGGGCGTCGGCTTCGACCTGGAACCCGGTGAGCGGCTGGTCGTCGTCGGCTCCTCCGGGAGCGGCAAGTCGACCCTCGCGCGCCTGCTCACCGGCGGTGCCGAGCCGTGGGCCGGGTCACTGACTCTGGACGGCGCGGACGTCGCCGCGCTTGGACCCGGCACGATCGGATACGTCAGCCAGCACCCGGTGTTCTTCGAGGGGACCGTCGCCGAGAACATCACCTTCGGCGACGCGACCGTCCCCGCCGAACGCGTCGACGAGGCCCTGCGGATCGCCTGTCTCCACGAGGTGGTCGCCCGCCGCGGCGGGGCCCGGCAAGCCCATGTGGCCGCGGGTGCGCGGAACTTCTCCGGTGGGGAGCGCCAGCGGCTCGCGCTCGCCCGTGCCCTGTGCCGGCGGCCGGCGCTGCTCGTGCTCGACGAGGCCACCAGCGCACTGGAGGCCCCGCTCGCCGCCCGGGTCGACACCCTGCTGCGCGCCTCGGGCACGACGACCGTGACCGTCGCCCACCGTCTCGACACGGTCCGCGCGGCCGACCTCGTGCTCGTGCTCGACGCGGGACGGCCGGATCAGTACGGGCGGCACGGCGAACTGGCCGAGGCGCCGGGCTCGTACCGCACGCTCCTGGAGACGGTCCGATGACGGTCTCCACCGCCCCGGGTGCGGCCTCCGAGGCCGTCCCGGAGACCTCCGACTGGGCCGCGTACCGGCACGCCCTCCGCCCGCTCCTGATCGCGCTCGGCGCCTCGCCCGAGGCCCTTCCCGCCGAGCCGCCGCCCGGTGCGGATCCGGTCGCGCTCGCGGTGGCCCGCTGCGGTGTCCGCGCCCAGCGCGCGCCACTCGCCGAGGCGCTGACCTGGCGGCCCGGGAACCCGGTGCTCGCCCTGCGCGGCGACCTGCCGGTGGCACTGCTGCCCGCCCCTCGTGGGCGCCGGCTGCTCCAGGCCCCGGGTCACGGCGCACCGCGCCCGCTCACGCGGGCCGATGTCGCCGGGTGCGCGGAGACGGCCTGGGTGCTGCACCGCCGTCTGCCCCTGGCGGGGAGCGTCCGCGGCCGGCTGCTGCGCCACGCGCTGCACGGCGCCGGCCCGGCTGTCGCCGCCACCGTCACGACCGGTCTGCTCGCGGCCGTCGCCGCCTTCGCGGTGCCGATCGGCTCGCTGCTGCTGCTCACCGCCGTACTGGGCGGGGACGACGCCCTCTTCGGCTGGGCGTGCGCTGCCGTCGCCACGGCCGTGCCGCTGGGCTGGTTGCTCGGCGAGCTCCGCGACCGTGCCTCGGCCCGGCTGCAGACCTCCGCGCAGGGTGCCGTGGAACCCGCCGTGTGGGATCACGTGCTGCGCCTGCCGCTGCCGTTCCTGCGCGGCTACCCGCCCGCCCGGCTGCTGCATCACGCGGGCGGTGTCGGCCGGCTGCGCGGCCTGTTGGGAGCCTCGGGCCTGGATGCGCTGCTCGGCGCGGTGTTCTCCGCGGTCGGCGTCGGCCTGCTCATGGCCGTCGACGTCGTCCTCGGCCTGGCCGCCGTGGTGGTGTCGCTGCTGCTCCTGGCCTTGGTTGCCTGGCTGTCCTGGCGCCAGCAGAAGCACGACCTGCGGGTGTACGACGCCGTGGAGGACGTCCAGGCCGCCATGTACCCGGCGCTGCTCGGCATCGAGGAGGTCCGCGCCTACGGGGCCGGAGACCTCGTCGTACGGCGCTGGCAGCGAGTGTTCGACGAGCAGAAGCGGGCCGACGAGGCGGGGCTGCGGTACGCGGAGGCGGCTGCGGGGATGATCGCGGCCACTCTGCCGCTGATGCTCGCGGTCCTGCTGCCCGTCGCCCTGTGGCGACAGGCGGGTGCCCACGGCCTGTGGGCGTCGTCCTTCGCCGCCGTCCAGCTCAACCTGGCGCTCGGGCGGCTGCCCTCGATCCTGCAGGCGGCTTTCTCGGTGCGCACCACCCACGCGCGGCTCGTGCCGTTGCTGACCGCGGCCCCGGAGTCCGGGACCGGAAGCGGGCTCTCCCGTCCGCTCTCCGAGCCGCTCTCCGGCCGGTTCGAGCTGCGGAGGGTGACCTTCGGGTACGAGGACGGCGCGGCGCCCGTGCTGAACGGGCTCGACCTGGCCGTCGGCCCCGGCGAGTTCCTGGCCGTGGTCGGGGAGTCCGGTGCCGGCAAGTCCACCCTGCTGCGGCTGCTGCTCGGCCTGGACGCCCCGGGCTCCGGCAGTGTGCTGTTCGACGGGCGGGACCTGCGGGAGCTCGACCTGGACTCCGTACGCCGGCAGATCGGGTACGTGCCGCAGGACACCAAGGTGCTGCGCGGCGACGTCCGGTCCGTGATCCTCGGCACGCATGCCGGGACCGGGGCCGGGTTCGGCGACGCCGAGGTATGGCGGGCCGCCCGGCTCGCCGGGATCGCCACCGACATCGCTGCGCTGCCGATGGGACTGGACACCCGGCTCACCGACGGGCACACGGGCCTCTCCGGCGGGCAGCTGCAACGGCTCCTGATCGCCCGCGCCCTGGTCGGCGCGCCCGGGTTGCTGCTCCTAGACGAGGCGACGAGCGCCCTCGACAGCGCGACCCAGGACGGGATCAGCGAGGCGATCGGCGCGCTCGGCATCACCCGGGTCGTCGTCGCCCACCGGCTGAGCACCATCCGGCGCGCCGACCGGATCGTGGTCGTCGCCGACGGACGCGTCGCGGAATCGGGGGACTTCGACTCCTTGCTGGCCGCGGGCGGCCGCTTCGCGCGGCTGGTCGCGGACTCCCTCACGTGACGCCGGTCCCTCACGCGGCCGCACCGCGCGGCGCTCAAGCAGTCAAGCACTCAAGCACTCAAGCACTCACTCAAGGCTTCACGCAGGAAAGAAGAAAGGCACAGGGTATGGGGACAACGACCAGGTTCAAGCGGTTCGTGCTGAGCACGACCGTCGACGGCGACGGGGTGTACCTGACCACCGAGCGCTCGGGGCAGATCCGTCTCGAGGGCCGGATGATCGAACTGATGGCCCCGCTCCTGCAGGGCGGCCACAGCCGTGACGACATCGTGCGGGCGCTGGCGGAGGAGTTCCCCGCCGCCCGCGTGGAGCGCGCGCTGGACAAGCTCGTCGCCGCCGGCCACGTCGTGGAGGCGGACGCCGCCGTCGACCCGAGGGCGGCCGGCTACTGGGAGCTGCTCGGCGTCGACGGCGACCGGGCCGCGCGGGGCGAGGGCGGCGGCAGCGTCGACGTCGTGACGGTCGGCGAGGTGGAACGGTCCTGGTTCGAGGAGGCCGCTCGGCAGTACGGCGTCCGGATCGCCGACGCCGCCGAGAGCGCCCTGACCGTGGTGGTCACCGACGACTTCCTGCGGCCCGAGCTCGCCGAGCTCAACCGGCAGGCGCTGAAGAGCGGAAAGCCGTGGCTGGCGGTCAAGCCCGTCGGCTCCATGGTGTGGGTCGGCCCGGTGTTCCGGCCCGGAGCCGGCGCCTGTTACGAGTGCCTGCGCATCCGCCTGGCGAACAAGCACATGCTGACCTCTTACCTGCGCCAGCGCGGGGTGCTCACCGGGCCGCTGGTCAACTCGGTCACCGATCTGCCCGGCACCGTCCGCATCGGCACCGGCATGGCGGCGCTCGAGGCGGCCAAGTTCCTTGCCGGCGCGACCGGTTCAGGACAGCTGGAGGTCCCGCGCGACCAGGTGGTCTCCTTCGACACGCTCACCCTGAAGACCGAGCACCACCCGGTCGGCCGACGCCCGCAGTGCCCGGAGTGCGGCGATCCCGACCTGCAGGCGGCCCGGCAGCGTGCCCCGCTGGAGCTCACGAGCCGCGGCAAGGCCGCGGCCACCGACGGCGGCCACCGGGCGAAGAACCCACAGGAGTTCCTCGACACCTTCCAGCACCTGGTCAGCCCGATCAGCGGCCCGGTCAGCAGCCTGGTCAAGGTGCCGCTCGACGTGGAGGGCCTGCACACGTACACCGCGGGCCAGAACTTCGCCGTGCCGATGTCCAACGCGGCCGACCTGCGGGCCGGACTGCGCAGCGCCAGCTCCGGCAAGGGCATCAGTGACCTGCAGGCCCGGGCGAGCGCGCTGGGCGAGGCGATCGAGCGCTACTCGGGCGTCTTCCACGGCGACGAGGCCCGCATCACTGCCAGCTACGCCGAGCTGGGACCCGCGGACGCCATCGAGCCCAACGCGCTCCACCAGTACAGCGACGCCCAGTTCGCCCAGCGCGACGAGTGGAACGCGCGGCCTTCGCACTTCCACTGGGTGACGCAGAAAATGGACCCGGAACAGCAGGCCGAGTGGTCGCCGGTCTGGTCGCTCACCGAGCAGCGGCACAAGTACCTGCCGACGTCCGCCCTCTACTTCTCGTACGCCAACGAGAAGCGGCTCTACAACGCGGGCGCCAACTCCAACGGCTGCGCAGCCGGCACCACCCTCGAGGACGCGATCCTGCAGGGCTTCTTCGAACTGGTCGAGCGGGACAGCGTCGCCATGTGGTGGTACCACCGGCTGCGGATGCCGAGGATCGACCTGGACAGCTTCGACGACCCGTACTTCCGGCAGTGGCAGCAGCGCTACCGCTCCCTGAACCGGGAGACGTGGGTCCTCGACGTCACCAACGACCTCGGCATCCCCACCGTCGTCGCCGTCTCCTACCGCACCGACAAGCCCGCACAGGACATCCTGTTCGCGCTCGGCTCGCACTTCGACGTCCGGATCGCCATCGGCCGGGCCCTGTCGGAGATGAACCAGTTCCTGCCCGCCGTGATCGGCATGAAGGCGGACGGCACCGGCCGGTACGCGTACGACGACCCGGACCAGCTGCAGTGGTGGCGCACGGCCACCATGGACAGCCAGCCCTATCTGCTGCCCGCCGACGGCGCCGTGCGCACCGCCGCCGACTACGTCCCGCACCTCTCGGACGACCTGCGCGACGACGTGCTGCGCGCCCAGAAGACCGTCGAGGACAAGGGCCTGGAGATGCTCGTCCTCGACCAGACCCGCGTCGACATCGGGCTGCCCGTGGCCAGGGTCATCGTCCCCGGGATGCGGCACTTCTGGCCGCGCTACGCGCCCGGCCGGCTCTATGACGTTCCGGTCGAGCTGGGCTGGCTCGACCGGAAGCCGACCGAGTCCGACCTCAACCCGATTGCGATGTTCCTGTGACGATCACCAGTGACACCACGCACACCCCGCTCACCGAGGGCGTCGTCTTCCGCCAGGGCGTCGTCTGCGAGGACCGGGACACCACCGTCCTGCTCGGCCTGCGCAACCAGACCGGCTACCGGCTCACGCACGTGACCGGAGGCATCGTGGCCCTGCTGCACCGGCTCACCCGGGAAGCGGTGCCCGCGGACGCGCTCGGCGCCGGCCTCGACGAGCGGGAGCTGCGTCAGCTGCCGCGCCTCCTGGAGCGCATCGCGCCGTTCCTGGCCCGGGCCCAGTTGCTCGGCGACACCCCGCTGATCTCCGTCGAGGCGACAGCGCCCGGCGCCCCGTACCGGGCGGTGGCGGTCGGCGCGGACGATCCGGTGCGGCTCTCGAAGTTCACGCTGCTGCGCCGCCGCGAGGGCGCTCTGGTCCTGGAGACGCCCCTGACGGCCTTCCGGTGCGTGGTCCGTACGCCGGCCGCCGCCGCGGTGGTGAGTGCGCTCGCCGAGACCGGCAGCGCCACCGCGCTCGGCTCCGCCGGCCTGCCCGCGGACGGGGTCGCCGAACTGCTCGGGCACCTCGTCGGGGCCGGGTTCGCCGACCTCGGTGTGCGGGACGGCGACGGATCCGGGGCGCGTTTCCCGGCCGACGACGACGAAGTGCTGCGCCAGTGGGACGTCCACGACCTGTACTTCCACTCGCGCAGCCGGCTCGGCCGGACCGACGAGCCGTACGGCGGGCGCTTCCCGCACGTCGGCACCATCGAGCCGCTGCCGCCCGTGCGCCCCGCCCACGCCGGTGAGCCGGTCGCGCTGCGCCGCCCGAAGCTCGACGACATCCTGTCCCGGGACCCCAGCCTGATCGCCGCGATGGAGGGCCGCCAGTCGATCCGCGGTTACGGTGAGAAGCCGCCGCACATCGACCAGTTGGCCGAGTTCCTCTACCGCGTCGCGCGCGTTCGCGGCGTCTACGGTCCCCGCCCGGACCAGAAGATGCCGTACGCGGGCTCCACCCGGCCGTACCCGTGCGGCGGCGCCGCCTACGAGCTGGAGCTGTACCTCACCGTCCGCCGCTGCGAGGGCCTCGACGCGGGCGTCTACCACTACGACGCCCAGGAGCACGCGCTGCGCCTGGTCAACGCCGACGCGGAGACCCGGGGGCGGCTTCTCGACCTGGCCTCGCTGTCCACCGGCGGCGAGGCGGTGCCGGACGTGCTGATCACGGTGACGTCCCGCTTCCAGCGCCTGTCATGGAAGTACCAGTCGATCGCGTACGCGGTCACCCTCAAGCACGTCGGCGTGCTCTACCAGACGATGTACCTGGTCGCGACCGCCATGGGCCTGGCCGCGTGCGGTCTGGGCAGCGGGAACTCCGAACTCGCCGAGCGCGCCTTCGGTCTCGACCCGCTGAGGGAGTCCGCCGTCGGCGAGTTCATCCTCGGCAGCGCGCCGGAAGTCCGGCCCGAGCCGGAGAGCGCGCGGGGCGCCGTCGACTGGCGGCCCGGCCTCGACCCGCAGTGGCAGCAGGACGTCCGCCGCCTGCTGCCCTGACCGAACCCCGAACACGCCCCGGCCGAACGGACGTCGGCCGCACACACACCGGCCGGACCACACACAACGGCCCTGACGAGAGGAATCCCACCGGTGACGGAGATCGCGCCCCTGATCGTGTCCCGTGTCTGCGGGCTGCCCGCCGCCGCCGTGGACGCGCTGCGGGCCGAGGGGACCGTCACGGGCGTACGGCGGGCGCTCGACGCCCAGGAGCGGGCCCGGCGGCTCGCCGAACCCCTCGGCGACGCGCTGCACGCCCTGGTGCCCCGGCCCGACCTGGACGGCCGGACCCGCCGGACCGTGCTGCGGCTGCGCCGGGACGTCCACAACCTGCGGACGGGCCCGGGCACGCGGACGGCGGCCGGCCTCGTCACAGGGCTGCTCGACGCGGAGCCGGCGCGGCTGCTCGCCGACTGGCAGGACGCGCTGACGGTCGGCGAGACGGCGCTGCGGGAGGCCCGCGAGGCGTCCGGGCCCGAACTGGAGGCCGCCGGGCGAGCCCTGCTCGGCGCGCTGCGCACGCCGTCGGTGGCCCGGGGCTTGGCCCTGGCCAGCCCCGACTTCACCCGGGAGCTGCTGAAGCACCCCGAGGACGGCGCGCCTTCGTGGGACTCCCGGCTCGCCCGTACGGCGACGGCCTATCTGACCCGTACGGCGCTGAAACCCAGCCCCTTCGGCACCCTCACCACCGTCGGGGTCGACGGGACCGGCGATTCCGGTGCCCGCCACGCGGTCTCCTCCTCCCGGGCCGCCGCCCTGCACCTGTTGCACACCTGGGCCGCCGCGCCCGGTGCCCCGGACCGGATCCGGCTGCTGCCGCATCCCGGTGTCCGGGACGGCCGCGCCGCGCTGCCCCTGTACTGCCACGCGGGAGGCGTGTTCCTGCGCGAGGACGAGATCACCGACGTGTCGGCGGCCCGGCGGTTGTGGTCGGACCTGCCGGCCGGACCCGTGTCACCGGAGGAGGCTGCCCGGCTCCTCGGCACGGGCCCGGAGGAGATCGCCCGGCTCGTCGCCATGGGACTGTTGCTGCCGGTGACGCCCTGGGCGCTGCCGGACGGGCGGCACTTCACCGCGCTCGCCGAGTCGGCCGGCCCCGTCCGGGACCTGGTCGCCGACGCCGTACGGGTCCTCGCGGACGCCGAGGCGTGCCTCGGTCCGGACACGGGCTCGGCCGAGCGGGCGGCGGCGACCGTGCGGGCCCGCACCGCCCTGGTCGACGCCTACGCCGCCCTGCGCCGCCGCCCGCCGGACTGGCTGCCGTCGGCCGGCCTGCTGCACGAGGCCGTCGCCCACGGACCGGAGGACGGCGCGCCGCTCGGCCCGCACGCACGGGAACGGCTGCGCGAGCTGGGTGCCGGACTACACGGCTGGGTGCGCAGGTCGGCGCTCTACGACCGGATGGTCGCGGAGTTCGTACGGCGGTACGGCGCCGGCGGCAGCCATGACCTGCTCGGCTTCTGCTACGACTTCCTCACCGCCGACCCGTTCCGGTCCACGACGACCGGCACCCGCGAGCAGGTCGCCCCGGCCCCCCGGACACCTCACGGGCACGGCACGCTGGCGGCGCCCGCGCAGACGGTGTTCTTCCAGACCGCGGACGATCTGCTCGTGGTGAACCGGGTCCACAGCGGCTTCAGCGGGATGGTCGCGCGCTGGGCCGCGATCCCCTCGCTGCACGACCGGATCGACACGGCGATCACCGAGTGGACGGGCGCCCTGCACCCCGGCTGCCGGGTGTACCAGCTGTCGGCGCACGCCGACTGGATCGAGTTCCAGCGGCCCGCCGTGCGCGGTCCGCAGCGCGTTGGCTGGGGCCCCGAACTGGCCGAACACGGCCGCGACGCACAGGATCTACGCGGCTTCGCCCTCGCCCACGACCCGGCCACCGGCACCCTCCAGGCCACCGCGCCGGACGGGCACCCCGCGGCCTTCGCCTACCTCGGCGCCGTACCGCCCCGGTCTTTGCACGGCGTCGACCGACTCCTGGCCACCCTCAGCGACCCGTGGACGCTGGCCGGGCCGGCCGCGGCCGGCGACGGCAGCGGCTGCCAGCCGCGGCTCCAGCGGGGAGGGATCGTGCTGCGCCGCGCCACCTGGGAGTTCCCGCCCGACCGGGTGCCCGTGCCGGACCGGCGGCAGCCGCCCGTGGACTTCCTCGTGGCCGCGGAGCGCTGGCGCCGCGAACAGGAGCTGCCCGAGGAGGTGTTCCTCACCCAGGTCTCCCCCGGACAGCACCACAAGCCCCAGTGGGTCGGCTTCGCCCACCCGCACTCCGTCTGGTCCGCGTTCCGCCGGATCGACTCCACCACCACGGCCGTCCGCCTCACCGAGGCCCTCCCCGCCCGCCGGCAGCACCCCACGGCGCCCGGAGCCGACGGAGGACCTCGCGCCACCGAATACATCGCCCTGCTGCGCCAGGCCGCCCCTCTTCAGGACACGTGATGACCGATCGGCACGACCGGACCGACTGGCTCTACTACCGCGTCTACGTCGCGAGCATCCCCGAGATCCGCCACCTGGTCGAGGAGGTTGTGGCCCCCGCCGTGGGGGAGTTCACCGCCGACGACCCCGAACTGCACTGGTTCTTCCTGCAGTACGTCGACCTGGTCGGCCTCCAGCTGCGGCTGCGGCTGCGCGGCACCCCCGAGCGGCTGGCGGCGTACGAGCGCGTCCTCGACCCCGCCTTCGACACGGCGCTCGACCGGCTCGCGTCCGGCGCCGCACCCGTACCCGCTCCCCCTCCCGGTCCGTTCCCCGCGCGCCGTGCGGCCGTCAAACGGCTGTACGAGCCGGAGTTCGACAAGTTCGGGGGGCCGGCCGGTGTGGCCCTGGCCGAGCGACTCATGCGGCGCGGCAGCGAGACGGCGCTGCGCTGCTCCGGCCCGCGCCACCGGGCGGCCCGCACGGCGATCGCCGCCGCCCACACCTGGCTGGTCGTGTCCCGGCTGCCCGAGGGCGAGCGCACCGCATTCCTGCACCAGTACGCGTGGTACTGGTCGGGGCGCGGTCTGCGCGACGCCCCGCCGGGCCGTCCGCTGCCCCGGCTCGCCCACGACGACCCGGCGGCGCACCGGCGCGCCGCGATCCTGCGGGCCAAGGTCGCGCAGGTGCTCGCCGATCCGGTTCTCGGACCCGAACTCACCGCGTACGCGGACGGCTTCTGGCAGATCGTGCACGAGGCGGGCCTGGCACGCCCCGACTATCTGACCGCCTTCCACCACATCCATCTGATGAACAACCGGCTCGGGGCCGTGCCGGGCGAGGAGATGCAGATCGCCCGGCTGCTGTGGCTGGACCGGCTGGCCGCGCCCGTACCGACTGCCGGTGCATGACGAATGTCATGCACGGACCCGTGCGGAACGCACCCGAAGCTCGTGAGATCGCTCCCTACTGCCCTCACCCTCCTCCTTCCTAGGGTCGAACCATGAACACCGAACCCGTGATCCAGGTCGCCGACCTGCGGCTCGACTACGGCGCCAAGAGCGCCGTCGCCGGCATCTCGTTCGACGTGCGCCGCGGCGAGGTCGTCGCGCTGCTCGGCACCAACGGTGCCGGCAAGACCACCACGCTCGACGTGCTCGAGGGATATCTGCGGCCGACGTCGGGCAGTGTCGCCGTCTTCGGGCAGGATCCGGCCACGCACCGCGCCCGGATCGCGCCGCGCGTCGGGATCATGCTCCAGGAGGGCGGCTTCTTCGGCGAACTGACAGTCGCCGAGACGGTGCGCGCCTGGCGCCGGTTCACCCCGAACGCCGTGTCCGTCGAGGAGGCGCTGCGGCTCGTCGCCCTGGAGGACCGGGCCCGCACCCGGGTGGGGCGGCTGTCCGGCGGCGAGCGGCGGCGGCTGGACCTGACGCTCGCCGTGCTCGGCCGTCCGGAGCTGCTCTTCCTCGACGAGCCGACGACCGGGCTCGACCCCGAGTCACGCCGCGAGACCTGGCGCTTCCTCAAGGGGATGGTCGCCGAGGGCATGACCATGCTGCTCACCACGCACTACATGGAGGAGGCCGAGTTCCTCGCGGACCGGGTCGCCATCATGGACCGCGGGCGCATCGTGCGGCACGGCACGGTCCGCGAGGTGCTCGCGCAGGAGGCCGGCACCCGGATCTCGGTGTCCGCCGACGACAAGGTCGGAGCGCGCACGCTGCCGCCGTTCCCCGGCGCCGAGGTGCGCGAGGCCGACGGCCGGGTCACGCTCGTCACCGCGGACCCGCAGCAGGTGCTGGCGGCGCTGCTGCGCTGGGCCGACGACAACGCCGTACGCCTGCGCGGGATCGACGTGCGCACGGCATCCCTGGAGGACGTCTTCCTCGACGTCGCCGCGACCGGAAAGGGCCGGGCATGAGCTGGCTCCGCTACACGTACTCGCAGTTCCTGCTCTCTCAGCGGGTCTACTGGCGCGACCTGGGCTTCGCCCTGACCGGTGCGCTGCTGCCGCTCGGACTGAGTCTGGCGTACGCGATCAGCCGGCACGGCGAGGGCCGCATCGCCGGCTACGACACCGGCGTCTACCTGCTCCCCGGCTTCGTCGCCTTCGTGCTGCTCTGGATCGTCTACAACGTCATCAACTCGGCCGCGTCCCGACGCGACCGCCTCGTCTACAAGCGGCTGCGCGGCACGCCGCTGCCCGACACGGCGATCCTCACCGGTGAGGCGGCCAGCGGCAGCGTCACCAGCCTGATCCAGGTGGGGATCCTGGTCACCGTGGGCCTCACCGTGATCGAGGCGCCCTTCCCGGGCAACCCGCTGCTGCTGCTCGTCGGCATCGTGCTCGGCGCCGTCGCGTTCTCGCTGCTCGCCATCGGCCTGTCGGGGCTGCTGCCGTCCGGCGAGGTGTCCACCTGGCTCGTCACGCCGGTGATCCTGGTGCTGATGATGACCTCCGGGATCGCCATGCCGGTCACGGAACTGCCCGGCTGGGCCCAGCACGTGGCGCCGTACCTGCCCTCCAGCCCGGTCGTGGAGATCGTCCGTACCGCCTGGCTCGGCCGCGACTTCGCCAGCGACCCCACGGCCGCGGGCGTCCCGGCGACCGTCGGCTTCGTCGAGTCCTTCCGGGCGTGCGCCCAGCCGGTGGGCATCCTGTGCGCGTGGGCCGGCCTGTCGTTCTCCATGGGGAAGCGGTTCTTCCGCTGGGATCCCCGCAGGTCGGGCTGAGGCGGCTCGGGCTGGGCCGCGGCGCCGGACCGGGCGCCGGATAGGGTCGGAAGACAGTGGCGGCAAGAGGAGGGGGACGGCGGATGGGTGTACGGACTCCCGCCGCGGTGGCCCGCACGGTCGCCTGGCTCATCCTGCTGACCGCCGCGGTCTTCCTCGCCGAGGGCCTGCTGCTGTGGCTGCGGCACCGCCCGTCGCTCGGCCAGGTCTGCCTGGCCGCCGTGGGCATGCTCGCCTTCGCGGTCACCTTCTCCCGCATGGTCTACGACGTCGTCGCCCGCGGCACCGACCGTGACCGGCACCTGGTGGACGTGGCCCTGTGCACCAGCGTCGCCTTCGCGATGCTGCTCCTGCTCGGCGGCTCCTGGGGTGCCCTGCCGTCCCTCGCCGCGGGCGCGGCCGTCGTCTCGCTCGGCGCCCGCCGCTCGGTGTGGGCGGCGCTGCTCATCCTGCTCGGCACCGCCCTGTCCTGCCTGCTGCTCGGCATGCCGGCCGATCTGCTCGTCGACGTGGTCGTGCGCAGCGCGGTCACCGTCGTGGTCATCGGCGCGCTGGGGCTGCTGCCGCCGTTCGCCCGCGAGATCCACGACAACCGGGCCGAACTCGCCCGCATGGCCGTCCTCGAGGAGCGGCTGCGCTTCGCCCGCGACCTGCACGACGTACTCGGCCACGGCCTGTCCGTCGTCGGCATGAAGCTGGAGGTCGCCCTGCTGCTCCAGCGGACCGACCCCGACCGGGCACGCACGGAGATCGAGGAGGCCCTGGGCGTCTCCCGGGCCTCCGTGTCCGATCTGCGCTCCCTGGTGCACGGCTACCGCCAGCCGTCCCTTCGGTCCGAACTCGAGGGCGTGTGCTCGGTGCTCGGCTCCGCCGGCATCAGCTGTCGCGCCGACCAGGTGCCGCCGGGCATCCCGCAGGCCGTACAGGAGGCCGTCGGCTGGGTGGTGCGCGAGGGCGTGACCAATGTGCTGCGGCACAGCACGGCGACCGAGTGCCGGATCAAGCTGCGGGTCGACGACGGCCGGTTGCTCGTCGAGATCGTCAACGACCGGGCCGGTGACCGGGTCATGGCGCCCGGCAACGGCCTGCGCGGGCTGCGGGAACGGCTCGCGGGTGTGGCCGGCGAGCTCACCGCCGGCCCCGACGGCAACGGCGGCTTCCGCCTCCTGGCCCACGCCCCGCTCGACTCGACTCCCGCGCAGAGGTGACACAGGTGACCGACACGACCATCCGCATCGCCGTCGCCGACAACGAGGCGTTCATCCGCGACTCGCTGACCGTGCTGCTCTCCGCCCACGACGACCTGGAGGTCGTGGCCACCGCCGCGGACGGCACGGGCGCCGTCGAGGCCGTCCGCGCGGGCGGTGTCGACGTGGCCCTCCTCGACCTCGACATGCCGGTCATGGACGGCCTGGCCGCGGCTGAGGCGATCCGGGACAGCGGCGCCGCCTGCGGGATCGTGGTCCTCACCAGCCACGGCCGGCCAGGACACCTGCAGCAGGCGCTGGCGTTCGGCGTCCGCGGCTTCGTCACCAAGAACACCCCGGCCGCGCGGATCGCCGAGGTGATCCGCACGGTCCACGGGGGCGGCCGCCACATCGACCCGGACATCGCCACGGACGCTCTCACCCTGGGCGGCAATCCGCTGACCACCCGGGAGCGCGAGGTCCTCCGGCTGGCCGGCGAAGGCCTGTCCAACGGCCGTATCGCCGCCCGGCTGCACCTCGCCGAGGGCACCGTACGCAACTACATGTCGTCCGTCCTGACCAAGCTCGGCGCGGACAACAAGCTCGCCGCCCATCGCCGGGCGAAGGAGACGGGCTGGCTCTAGCGGCCGGCCGTGGGGACACGAGAAAACGGGGTACTTCATGGGGGAGTTCGTGAAGGGATTCGTGGGGGAGTCCGTGGGGGACGACGAGCTGACGGCGCGCATGGCGGAGGTGGCGGACAGCGTCCGGGACGTCCTGCCCGCAGCGCTCACGCTCTACGAGACGCTGCACGCCGCGCCCGAACCGTCCGGCCAGGAGGCGGGCACCGCCGCGCTGTTCGCCGCCCGCCTCAAGGAGGCCGGCTGCGAGACCGCCACCGGGATCGGCGGCCACGGCGTCGTGGGTCTGCTGCGCAACGGGCCGGGCCCCGTCGTGGCCCTGCGCGCCGAGCTCGACGCCCTGCCCGTGACCGAGGCGACCGGGCTGCCGTACGCGTCCCGTGTCCCCGGCGTCATGCATGCCTGCGGCCACGACGCCCACCTGGCCTGCGTCGTCGGCGCGGTGGACTGGCTCGCCGCCCGGCCCGGGGCCTGGTCGGGCACGCTCATGGTCATCGGCCAGCCCGCCGAGGAGACCCTGACCGGGGCGCGCGCCATGCTCGACGAGGGTCTGTACGAGCGCTTCGGCCGCCCCGACGTCGTCCTCGCCCAGCACGTCGCCCCGTTGCCCTGCGGAGTCGTGGCACACGGCCCCGGCCCGCTGACCTCCGCCACCGCCCTGGTGAACGTCGTCGTCCGCGGCCGGGGCGGGCACGGCGCCACACCCCACCTCACCGTCGACCCGGTCGTCGTCGCCGCCGGCGTCGTCCAACGGATCCAGACGGTCGTCTCCCGCGAGAACAACCCCTTCGAGCCGCTCGTCGTGACCGTCGGAACCCTGCACGCGGGCACGGCACCCAATGTCGTGCCCGACACCGCCGAACTCGGCATCAGCATCCGCTGCTACGACGACGCCCAGCTCGACCGGGCGATCGCCGCCGTGCGCCGGGTCGTCCGGGGCGAGTGCGCGGCGGCCGGCTGCCCCCAGGAGCCGCTGATCACGGTCGGGCCGACCGCGCCCGTCACCGTCAACGCCCCTGCCCCGGCGGCCCGGGTCCGCGCCGCGCACACCGCACTGCTGGGCGACCGGAGGGTGCTGACCACACCGGCGATGCTGGCGAGCGAGGACTTCGGCCTGTTCGCCGCGGACGGGGTGGGCACGGTGTACTGGTTCCTCGGCTCGACCGGCGCGACCGCCTGGCGCGCGGCGCCCGGCCGTACCCCGCAGGAGAAGACCGCCGCGCTCCCGGCCAACCACACGCCCGGCTTCGCCCCGTCCCCCGAGGCCACCCTCCGCCACGGCATCGGCGCAGCGGTCGCGGCCGCGCTGGCCTGCCTCGACCGGCGTCGAGGCAGGCACACAGAGCACCAGCATGCCGGATAGCCCGTCGGGTCCCCGAGCAACAGAAAAGGCCAGGTCAGCTAATATCTGACCTGGCCTTTCTCTGAGCCGCCTTCGGGATTCGAACCCGAGACCTACGCATTACGAGTGCGTTGCTCTGGCCAACTGAGCTAAGGCGGCAGGCTGTGCAGACACATCGTGGTGCAGCAGCGTCGCCAAGTCTACACAGTTTCCGGAGGTGCTCCGACCACCCCCGGATCAGGCCTGCGAGCAGCGCTTTCCGTCCGCCGGAGGAGTGCCTTCGAGGAGGTAGGTGTTGATCGCGGTGTCGATGCAGTCGCTGCCCCGGCCGTACGCGGTGTGTCCGTCGCCCTCGTAGGTCAGGAGGGTGCCGGAGGAGAGCTGCTCGGCGAGGGACCGGGCCCAGTGGTACGGGGTGGCCGGGTCGCGGGTGGTGCCGACGACGAGGATCGGGGCGGCGCCCTCCGCGGTGATGCGGTGCGGGCGGCCGGTGGGCGGGCTGGGCCAGTAGGTGCAGTTGAGGGCGGCCCAGGCGAGGCCCGCGCCGAAGACCGGGGAGGCCTTCTCGAAGGAGGGGACGGCCTTCGCGGTGTCCGCGGGCCCGGCGAAGGCGGGCGGGAGGTCCAGGCAGTTCACGGCGGCGTTGGCGGACATGAGGTTGGCGTACGTGCCGTCCGCCTCGCGCTCGTAGTAGCTGTCGGCCAGGGTGAGGAGGCCCGAGCCGTCGCCGCCCTTCGCCCGGGTGAGCGCCTCGCGGAGCTGGGGCCAGGCGCCCTCGTCGTACATGGCGGCGATCACCCCGGTGGTGGCGAGGGACTCGCCCAGCTCGCGGCTCTCGCCCGTCGGCACCGGCTTGGCGTCCACGTCGCGGAAGAACTTCTTCATCGCCTCCCCGGCGGCGGCCACGGACCCGGTGCCCAGCGGGCAGTCCGACGAGCGGACGCAGTCGGCGGCGAAGGCCTTGAACGCGGTCTCGAAGCCGCCGGTCTGGTCCCGGTTGAGGTCGAGCGCCGAGAGCGACGGGTCCATCGCGCCGTCGAGGACGAGCCGGCCGACCCGGTCGGGGAACAGCTCGGCGTAGGTGGCGCCGAGGAAGGTGCCGTACGAGGCCCCCACATAGCTGAGCTTCGCGTCTCCGAGGACCGCCCGCAGGATGTCCATGTCGCGGGCCGTCTCCACGGTGGAGACATGCGCCAGGACCTGCCCCGACTTCTTCGCGCAGCCCGCCGCGAAGTCCTTGAACGCCGCGCTCAGCGCGTTGGTCTCCGCCATGTCGTCGGGGGTCTGGTCGACCTGCGTGTACGCGTCCATCTGCGGTCCCGTCAGACACTCGACGGGCTCGCTGCGGGCCACGCCCCGGGGGTCGACGGCCACCATGTCGTAGCGGGCACGGACCGGCGCCGGGTAGCCGATGCCGGCGTACCCCTGGAGGTAGCCGACGGCCGAGCCGCCGGGGCCGCCCGGATTGACCAGGAGCGAGCCGAGCCGCTTGCCCGGGCCGGTGGCCCGGATCCGGGAGACCGCGAGCTTGACCTCCTCCCCGTCCGGCTTCGCGTAGTCGAGCGGGGCGCGCAGGGTGGCGCACTGGAAGCCGTCGACGCCGCAGTCGCTCCACTTGAGCTTCTGCGCGTAGAACTTCTTCAGCTGCGGCGACTGGGACGGCGACGAGGGCGCCGGCGCGGCCTTCCGCGGCGCGGCGGCGTCGCTCCCTCCCGAGCAGCCGGAAAGGATCAGCCCGGCTGCCGCGAGGGCCGTGGCGGAGGTACGGAGCAAGCGCCTGGAATCCATCCCCGGAGCGTATCCGGCCCGGTACGGACCGTGTCCAATCGCCCGGAGCCCGCCCACCGGGCTCAGCCCCGCAGCGCCATCGTCATCGCCTCCACCGCGAGCAGCGGCGCCACGTTCCGGTCGAGGGCCTCGCGGCAGGCGAGGACCGCCTCGATCCGGCGGAGGGTCCGCTCCGGGGTGCTGTCGCGGGCGACCCGCTCCAGGGCGTCCCGCACGTCCGTGTTCGCCAGGGCCGAGCGGGAGCGCAGCTGGAGGGCCAGCACGTCACGGTAGAAGCCCGTCAGGTCGGTGAGCGCGAGGTCCAGGCTGTCGCGCTGCGTCCGGGTCCTGCGCCGCTTCTGCCGGTCCTCCAGCTCCTTCATCGCCCCGGCCGTGCCGCGCGGCATCCGCCCGCCCTGCGCCGCGCCGAGGGCCGCCTTCAGCTCCTCGGTCTCCTTGACGTCGATCTCCTCCGCGACCTGCTTCGCGTCCTCCGCGGCCGCGTCGACCAGCTCCTGCGCGGCTCTGAGGCAGCCGCCGACGTCCTCGACCCGCAGCGGCAGCTTCAGGACGACGGACCGGCGCGCGCGGGCCCGCTCGTCGGTGGCGAGCCGCCGGGCGCGGTCGATGTGCCCCTGGGTCGCGCGGGCGGCGGCCTGCGCCACCTCCGGCTCGATGCCGTCGCGCCGCACGAGCACGTCGGCGACGGCCTCCACCGGCGGGGTGCGCAGCGTCAGGTGGCGGCAGCGGGAGCGGATCGTGGGCAGCACGTCCTCCAGGGAGGGCGCGCACAGCAGCCACACCGTGCGCGGCGCGGGCTCCTCGACGGCCTTCAGGAGCACGTTCCCCGCGCCCTCGGTGAGCCGGTCGGCGTCCTCCAGGACGATGACCTGCCAGCGGCCGCCCGCCGGGGACAGCTGGGCGCGCCGGACGAGGTCGCGGGTCTCCTTCACACCGATGGACAGCAGGTCCGTACGGACGATCTCGACGTCCGCGTGCGTGCCGACGAGGGTCGTGTGGCAGCCGTCGCAGAAGCCGCAGCCCGGGGCCCCGCCGAGCGCCCGGTCGGGGCTCACGCACTGCAGCGCGGCGGCGAAGGCCCGCGCCGCCGTCGCACGGCCGGAACCGGGAGGACCGGTGAACAGCCAGGCGTGGGTCATCTTGGAGGCCTCGGGTTCCGGCTCGCCGGCGGCGTGGGCGGTCACGAACGCGTCGGCGTCACGCGCGGCGGCGGCGAGCTGCTCCTCGACCCGGGTCTGTCCGACCAGGTCGTCCCATACGGCCATGTCTGCCCCTCCTCAGGTACGTCCTCCATTGTGGGGCAGCCCTCCGACAACCCCCCGCAGGCCTGTGGAAAACCCGCTCAGGCCCCGCTGCGCGGCCGGGTCAGCCACAGCCCGGCCGCCGAGCCCAGCAGGACGGCCCCGGTGCAGACGCTGCCCACGATCTGGAGGGCTCCGGTCCAGCCGGCGAAGGTGCTGATGAAGACGTTGGCCAGGACGCTCGCGGCGAGCAGCAGCCAGAGAAGGGCGCGCATGTGATGCCTCCGTGAAGTGGGAGTCGGTGGGCTCTCGGGTCGTTCCCGAGCACTCTTCGATGCTCGTCTCCACCGGGCCCGCGCACAGCGGAGCCCGCCCCCGGAGCGAAGGTGTAGCCCGCTCCACCGCCTCCCCCGCGACCGCCGCCTAGTCTGGCTCCATGCGCGAGGCGATCAAGGAAGCGGCCCAGGCGTGGCGCCATCTCACGATCGGGGCCGCGATCTCCCTCCTCTGCTACCTGATGGCGGGCGTCGCCCTCTTCACCGCCTGCCTCACCCTCACCGTCATCGGCGCCGGAGTGCTCCCCGAGAGCGTGCTGCTGCTGCGCCGCCTCGCCGGCTGGGAGCGCCGTCGTACGGCCGCGTGGACCGGGACGCCCGTCCCGGAGGCGTACCTGCCGCTCGAAGGCCCCCTCCCCGTGCGCGTACGGACCGGGGTCACCGACCCGGGCACCCGGCACGATCTGCTCTGGGCCGCCGCGCAGCTGCTGTACGGCCTGGTCCTCTGGTACCTCTCGCTGGTCCTCGCGGTGCCCGCGCTCCTGGTCGACGGCGTCTGGACCGGCCTCGCGGGGCGCCGACCGGTGCTCCTCCCGCTGATCGGCCGGCTCGCCGGACTGACGGCCGACTGGTCGCGGACGCTGCTCACGCCGGTCCCGTCGGCGGCCCGGGACGCCGCCCTCGCCGCCCGGATCGAGCAGCTCACGGCCACCCGGGCGGGCGCGATCGCCGCGCACGGCGCCGAGCTGCGCCGGATCGAGCGCGACCTGCACGACGGCGCGCAGGCCCGTCTGGTGGCGCTGTCCATGCGGATCGGTCTCGCCCGGCGTGCGTACGACTCCGATCCCGTGACCGCGCGGAAGCTCCTCGACGACGCCCAGACGCAGGCCGAGGAGGCGCTGGCCGAGCTGCGGCACGTGGTGCGCGGCATCCATCCGCCGATCCTCACCGACCGCGGCCTCACCGGAGCCGTCCGGGCCCTCGCCGCGAGCGGCGGACTGGAGACGGAGGTCTCCGTGACCGGTCTCGGCGACCATGCGCAGGACGGCCCCCGGGCCCCGGCCGCCGTGGAGGCCGCCGCGTACTTCGTGGTCGCCGAGGCCCTCACCAACGCCGCCAAGCACAGCGGCGCCGCCCGCGCCTCCGTCTCCCTCAGCCGTGAACCGGCCGCCCTCCGCGTGCGCGTGCGGGACGAGGGCCGCGGCGGGGCGGAGGCCGGCGAGAGCGCCGGCTCCGGCCTGACGGGCATGCGGCGGCGGGTCGCCGCGCTCGACGGCACCGTACGACTGACCAGCCCCGAGGGGGGCCCGACCGTGATCGAAGTGGAGCTTCCGTGCGTGTGGTGATCGCCGAGGACAACGCCCTCCTGAGGGAGGGCCTGGTGCTGCTGCTGACCTCGTCGGGACACGAGGTCGCCGGCGTCGCGGCCACCGGCCCCGAGATCCTGCCGCTGCTCCTGGAACACCGCCCGGACGTGGCCGTCCTCGACGTGCGGCTGCCGCCCGGCTTCCGCGACGAGGGCCTGCGGGCCGCGCTCGCGGCCCGTGAACGGCTGCCGGACCTTCCGGTGCTCGTGCTCTCGCAGTACGTGGAGGAGACGTACGCGGCGGAGCTCCTCGGCGGCGGCGCGCGGGGCGTCGGCTACCTCCTGAAGGACCGGGTGGGGCGGGTGGACGAGTTCCTGGACGCCCTGGAACGGGTCGCCTCCGGCGGTACGGCCCTGGACCCGGAGGTCGTCACCGAACTGATGGCCCGCCGCCGCGACGACCCGCTGGACTCCCTCACGCCCCGCGAGCGGGAGGCCCTGGAGCTGATGGCCCAGGGCCACGACAACGGCACGATCGCCCGCTCGATGGTGATCACCGAGCGGGCCGTGCACAAGCACATCGGGAACGTCTTCCTGAAGCTCGGCCTGCCGCCGACCGACAGCGGCGGCCACCGCCGGGTCCTCGCGGTCCTGGCCTACCTCAACGCCTGAAACCCTTCCGGGCCACCGGCAGGAACACCCCCGCCACCACCGTGACGAGCACGACGCCCGCGATCGTGCCGGCCTGAGCGGGCGGCAGGTACGGCAGGCCGCCGGTGAGCGCCCAGGCGAACGCGGTCAGCGGCAGCGCGCCCACCACGAGCCCGACGAGGAGGCCCGTCGCGGTCAGGAACCCCGCCTCCAGGCCGAGCATCCGGCGCAGCTGGTTCCCCGACGCGCCCACCTGGCGCAGGAGTTCCAGCTCGCCGCGCCGCCCGGCGCCGATCAGGGCGAGGGTGCTCAGGACGGAGAGGAGGGTGAGTCCGCCGATCGCGGCGACGATGCCGCCGGAGACGAGCGAGTTCAGCTCGGCCCCGGGAGGCGCCACCACCTCGGGGGCGACCGGCGAGGTTCCGCGCACACCCGCGTCGGGGGCGACCGGCGAGGTCCCGCGCACACCCGCGTCGGGGGCGACCGGCGAGGTCCCGCGCACACCCGCCGCCAGTACGCGCGCGGGGTACGGGTCGCTCATGTGCGGGGCCAGTTCGGCCTTCGGCAGCAGGAACTCCCCGAGGGCCAGCGAGCGTTCGTACACCGCGACCACCCGCAGGCGCTTCGGCGTCCCGTCGCCGAGCCGCAGCTCCACCGCCGAACCGGGCTTCACCTCAAGGGACTCCGCCGTGTCGGCGCCCACCGCGACCGTGCCGGCCCGGCCGAGTCCGGACAGGTCGCCGGAGACGACGCCCGGGTCGAGCGTGCCCGTGAGCCCGCCGGCGTCCACGCCGAGGACCGGAAGCCGGTCGAGGCGCGGCGAGCCCGCCTCCGTGCGGGCCAGGACCACGGAGGAACGCAGCACGTCCGTGGCCGACTCCACCCCCGGGAGCCTGCGTACCCGCTCGGCCGTCGTCCCGGAGAACGCCAGGTCGGCGCCGGTCGCGGTCCGCGCCTGCGCGGCCGCCGCCCGCTCCATGGTGGCGCCCGCCGAAAGCTGCACCACCGCGAACGCGGTGACGAGGACGACGGGGACGAGCGCCGCGCCGAGCCGGCGCGAGTGCGCGGCGGCCCCCGCGGCCGTGAGCCGCCCGGGCGCACCGCCGAACCGCCGGAACGGCCGGTCCAGGACCGTCATGGCGGCCCCCGCGATCCACGGCCCGAGCAGCGCGCAGCCGGCGACGAGCGTCACCGTGGCCGCCCCGGCAGCGGCGGCGGCCGCGTCGCCGCCCTGGAGCGTGGCCGTACCGGCCGAGCCCGCGCCGAGCACGAGCAGCACGATCCCGGTGACGCGGCGGGCGCCGCCCTTCCCCGGACGTCGCGGCCGCCGGGCCGCGAAGGGGACCACGAGCCGGGCGATGCCCACCACGAGGGCTGCGACGGCGAGCACGCCGGCGAACAGCCAGGCCGGGGCCGGAAGTTCGAGGCCCTCCGGCACGACTCCGCCACGGGCCCGCAGCGCCGACCACAGCGCCAGGAACACCGGTCCGGACGCGAGCGCGCCGAGCAGCGCCGCCGCACCCGCCACCCGGGTCACCTCCCGGCCCGCCGCGCCCCGCACCTGACGGGGCGTCGCACCGACGGCGAGGAGCAGGTCCCGCTCGGCTGCGCGCTGCTGGAGGGCCTGTGCGACGAGCGAGGCGAGGACGAGGACGGCGACCAGGACGACGTTCGCGGCGACGGCCGCCAGGAGCTGGAGGAGCTCCGCGCGCGCGGGCGGCGCACCGAGGTGCTCGGCGCCGCCCCGGCCGTTTCCGGTGAGGGCCCGCAGCGGCTGCCCGGCAGCGGTGTCCTTGAGCCCGGCCTCGTCCAGGGCGGCCCGTACGCGCGCGTGGAGGGTGTCCACGGGCACGCCGGGTTCGCCGAGGACACCGACGGCGTCGACGGCACCGGGGTGCCCGGCGAGCCGTCGCGCCTCCCCCGCCGTGACGTACAGCGCGGCCGGCCCCTCGGCGACGCCGACGACCTCGCGGCCGGCGAGGGTGTCCCCGACGTGGGCGCCGAGACCGGCGCCCACGACGGCCTCCCCGGCCTGACGGGGCTCCCGCCCGTCGGTCAGCCGGTAGGGGGCGAGCCGGGCCGCGTCCCAGGAGCGCCCGGGGTACGCGCGCGTGCCGTCCGCCCCGGATGCCGCCGGCTCCCGTACGACGAACGTGTGGTCCGGGACCGCTTCCAGCACCCCGGGCACGGCCCGCAGGACGTCGACGGCCGCGCTGGGGACCCGTACCCGCTCGGTCAGGCCCACCGTCTCGGTCTTCGGCTCGCTGCCCCAGGGCTTGACCGTCCAGCGGGCCTCCTGGTCTCCGGCGACCACGACGGGCGCGGCGGCGTACCGCTCCACGCGCGCGTGGCCCAGCCCGACGGAGCCGAGCGCGAGCGCCAGGGCGCCGAGCAGCGCGGAGGTGACGGCGACGGCCGCGAACATGGCGGCCCACGCCTTGCGGTGGACCCGCAGCGACCGGGCGGCGAGCAGCCGCACGGCGGGGTTCCCGAAACCACCGCCGCCGAGCCCGCCCGCCGGGCTCCCGGCCCGACCCGCCGGGCTCCCGGCGCGACTCGACGGCCTCCCGGCCCGACCCGCCGGCCGTCCAGCCCCACCCTTCGGGCTCCCGGCCCGACCCGCCGGACTTCCGGCGCGCCTCGTCGCCCTCACCGCGCCACCGCCAGCTGCCGCCCCGCCTCGCCGAGACCGCCGAGCGCCTCCCGTACGCCCGCCTCGTCCGGGCGGTGGAGGCGGGCGGCGATCCGGCCCCGGTCCAGGAACACGGCCTCGTCCGCCCAGGTCGCGGCGGTCGGGTCGTGGGTGACGAGGACGACCGTGCGCCCCCGCGCGTCGACCGCGCGCCGCAGCAGGGCGAGGACGCCGGCCGCCGTGACCGGGTCGAGAGCGGCGGTCGGCTCGTCGGCGAAGACGACCTCGGGCTCGTTGATCAGGGCGCGGGCGATCGCCACGCGCTGCTGCTGGCCGCCGGAGAGGCTCCCGGGCCGGTCCTCGGCCCGGTCGGCGAGCCCCACGGCGTCGAGACCGGCCAGGGCGCGGTCGTCGAGCGCCCGGCCCTCGCGGGCGCCGGCGAGGAGCAGCGGCAGGGTGACGTTCTCGCGCACGCTGAGGGCGGAGACGAGGTTGAGCGACTGGAAGACGAAGCCGATCCGGTCCCGCCGGAGCCGGGTCAGCCCGGCGGTCCTCAGGGTGGCGAGGTCGGTGCCCCCGATCCGTACCCGCCCGGCCGTCGGCCGTTCGAGCCCGGCCGCGCAGCGCAGCAGGGTGGACTTGCCGGAGCCCGACCGGCCCATCACGGCCAGGAACCGCCCGCGCGGCACGGACAGGTCGACCCCGTCGAGAGCGGGCGCCCCGCCTCCGTACGTACGGCTCACGCCGTCCAGGGAGAGGGCGGGGCCGTTCTCCGTCACTGCTGTCGTCGTCATACCGGCCACGCTAGAAAAGCGCAGGTCACAGCGGTATGGAGCAGGCTGCCGGAGCGGGGGTGGAGCCAGCTCCACCCCCGGGTGGACTCAGCGGCGGCGGCGCGGGCCCTCGTCGTCGTCCTCGTGCGGGCCGAACAGCTCGTCCGCGAGGGTGGGGAGATCGTCGAGCGGGGTCTCCTCCGCCCAGTCGGAGCGGCGGCGGGGGCGGCCGTTCTCGTCGAGCTGGGGCAGTTCACGGGTCCGGTCGTTCGCGCCGTGCGGCTCGTCGCGGAAGATGCCCTGCGGCACGCGATCGGCGGGGGCCGACGCCCTGGCATCCCTCACGGGAGGCAGCACGGCGGTCTCGTCGGCGTCCCGCGCGTCACGGATCTGCGGCATGACGGCGGTCTCGGCCTCGGGCCGCACGACCGGGGTCTCCACGGTGATCTCCTCCGGCGAGACGGTCGGCGCGTCCGGCTTCACGATCGGAGTCGGCACGGTGACCTCGTTGGGCGACACGCCGGCCGTACGAGCGGCAGCGCTTCCGGCCTGCTCCGCAGCGGCCCGCTCGGCGGCAGCGCGCTCCGCGGCGGCAGCCCGCTCCGCGGCCTCCCGCTCCTTCGCGGCCTTCTGCCGGGCCGCCTTCGCCGCCTCGGCCCGCTGCGCGGCGGCAAGCTCCGCCGCGGCGCGCTCGGCGGCCGCCCGCTCCGCCGCCGCCTTCGCGGCGGCCTCGGCGGCGAGCTTCTCCGCGGCGGCCCTGGCCGCCGCCTCCTCCGCGGCCTTCGCTGCCGCGGCGGCCTCGGCCATCCGGCGGGCCTCCTCGGCGCGGAGCAGGGCCTCCTCAGCCTTGCGCTGCTTCTCCAGGCGGCGCTCCTCGGCCTCGGCCCGCAGCCGGGCCTCCTCCTCGGCCTCCTTGCGGAGCCGCTCCTCTTCCTCCCGGCGGGCCTTCTCCTCGGCCTCCAGCCGCCTGCGCTCCTCCTCGGCCGCGATCCGGGCCTCCTCGGCCCTGCGGCGGGCCTCCTCCGCCTGCCGTTCGGCCTCCAGGCGGCGCGCCTCTTCCTCCTCGCGCCGCTTGCGCTCCTCCTCCTCGGCCCGGAGCTTGGCGAGCTGCTCCTGGCGCTCGCGCTCCAGACGCTCCTCCTCGGCCTTGCGGGCGGCCTCCTCCTCGGCGAGGCGACGGGCCTCCTCCTCGGCCTTCCGGCGGGCCTCCTCGGCGGCCTTCACCTCGGCCTCGGAGAGCGGCAGCATCCGGTCGAGCCGGTGACGTACGACGGTGGTGACGGCCTCGGGCTCCTGGCCGGCGTCGACGACGAGGTAGCGGCTGGGGTCGGCGGCGGCGAGGGCGAGGAAACCGGCCCGTACGCGCGCGTGGAACTCCGGCGGCTCGGACTCCAGCCGGTCGGGCGCCTCGGTGAACCGTTCCCGCGCGGTCTCGGGGGAGACGTCGAGGACGACGGTCAGGTTCGGCACGAGACCGTCGGTGGCCCAGCGCGAGATGCGGGCGATCTCGGTCGGGGACAGGTCGCGGCCCGCGCCCTGGTAGGCCACGGACGAGTCGATGTACCGGTCGGAGAGGACGATCGCGCCCCGCTCGAGGGCCGGGCGGACCAGCGAGTCGACGTGTTCGGCGCGGTCGGCCGCGTACAGCAGGGCCTCGGCGCGGTTCGAGAGCCCCGCCGACGACACGTCGAGCAGGATCGAGCGGAGCCGCTTGCCGATCGGGGTGGCACCCGGCTCGCGGGTGACGACGACCTCGTGGCCCTTGGCGCGGATCCACTCGGCGAGCGCCTGGACCTGCGTGGACTTCCCGGCGCCGTCGCCGCCCTCCAGGGCGATGAAGAAACCGGTCGGGGACGGCGCCTGCACCGGGTCGGAGCCGCGCAGCGCGTCGCGCAGGTCGCGGCGGAGCGGGACGCCCGCGCGGTCGTCGGTCTTCGCGAGGACCAGCGCGGCGACCGGAAGCAGCAGGGCGCCGACGAGGACGAGCGTGAAGGCGGCGCCGCCGTGCGCGAAGACGAAGTCCCCGGAGGCGAGCCGGTGCGGCCCGATCGCGGCGGCGAGCAGCGGCGCGGCGAGCGCGCCGATGCCCATCGCGACGCGCGCGGTGGCCTGGAGGTGCTCGGTGGTCCGGGCCCGGCGGGGCTCCTCGGTCTCCTGGTCGATCAGGGTGTGGCCGGTGTTCGCGGCGACCCCCGCGGCGTACCCGGCGAGGACGGCGAGGAACAGCACGGTCGCCGTGTCCGGGACCAGGCCCATCGCGATCAGGGCGACGCCGGTGACGGCGGTCGCCAGGGCGAGCAGCCGGCGCCGGGACAGCACCGGCAGGACCGAGCCCGCGGTGCGGATGCCGACGGCGGTGGCGCCCGCGAGCGCCAGGATCAGCAGGGCGTACGTGACGGGCCCGCCGCCCAGGTCGTACGCGTGGAGCACCGCGACCGAGGCGGCCGCGGCGATCGCCCCGGCGACGGTGGCGGAGGCGAGGACGAGCAGCGGCAGGGCGCCGGTGCGGCCCTTGCCCTCGTCGGAGCCGGTCTTCGGCCGGCGCAGGCCCTCCAGGGGCGAACGGGGCCGGGGGGTCTCCCCGCCGGGCAGCGTCATCGCGTACAGGACGGTGACGGAGGCGGCGAACAGACCGGCCGCGACGTACGAGCCGAGGGCCGCCTGGTGCAGCGAGAACCACTCGATCCCGACACCCAGCAGGTTCCCCACGAGGGTGGCGACGAGCAGGACGGCGGCCGCGGCGGGGACGGCGAGGAAGCCGGTCCGCAGCGACAGCCGGCGCAGCGCGCCGAGGTGGTCGGGCAGCGGCCGTACGGCGGCGCCCTCCAGCGGCGGGGCGGGCAGCAGCGCGGGCGCGGCGCCCTCACGGCCGATGGTCCACAGGCGCTCGGCCGCACCGGCGACGAAGACGGTGCCGAGCAGGTACCAGAGGGCGCTGCCCGGGACCCAGTCGATCCACAGCGGGGCGATGACGAGCAGCGCGATCCGCAGCCCGTCGGCGCCGATCATGGTCCAGCGCCGGTCCAGCGGTCCTGACGGCCCCGTGAGCGCGGTCAGCGGCCCGAGCAGGACGGCCCCGAAGAGGACCGAGGCGAGCAGACGGGCGCCGACGACGGCCGCCACGGCGAACGCGGCTCCCCGGTAGCCGCCCCCGAGCGCACCCTCGGCGACGGCCGCCTGGAGACCCAGGAGGACGAGTACGAGGAGGGCGAGGGCGTCGCCGGTGCCGCCGACCAGCTGGGCGCTCCACAGCCGGCGCAGCGGCTGATGGCGCAAGAGGGCGCGTACGGCGCGCTCCCGGGAATCCGCGACGAGTGCGGCGTCGGAATCGCCCAGGCGGTCTGGCTGCTCTGCTCGCGTCATCCGTCCACCCTATCCGGACGGCCTTGCTCCCCGCGGCCCGCGCCCGAACAAACGTAGGGGGCGGAAGCAATGCTCCCGCCCCCTACGAGGGTCACTCCGGCTTGGCGGCCGCCGTCTTCGCGGCGGCGGTCTTCTTCGCCGTGGCCGTCTTCGCCGTCGTCGTCTTCTTCGCGGCCGTCTTCTTGGCGGCGGTGGTCTTCTTCGCCGCCGTCTTCGTGGCCGTCTTCTTCGCCGCGGCCTTCTTCGCCGGGGCCTTCTTGGCGGCCTTCTTCGCCGGCCCCTTGGCCCGCTTCTCGGCGAGCAGCTCGTAGCCGCGCTCCGGCGTGATCGTCTCCACGCTGTCGCCGGTGCGCAGGGTGGCGTTGGTCTCGCCGTCCGTCACGTACGGGCCGAACCGGCCGTCCTTGACGACCACGGGCTTCTCGCTGACCGGGTCGGTGCCCAGCTCCTTCAGCGGCGGCTTGGCCGCGGCCCGGCCCCGCTGCTTCGGCTGGGCGTAGATCGCGAGCGCCTCTTCGAGGGTGATCGTGAAGAGCTGCTCCTCGTCCGTCAGCGACCGCGAGTCCGTGCCCTTCTTCAGGTACGGGCCGTAGCGGCCGTTCTGCGCGGTGATCTCCACACCCTCGGCGTCGGTGCCGACGACCCGCGGGAGGGACATCAGCCGGAGCGCGTCCTCCAGGGTGACGGTGTCGAGGGCCATCGACTTGAAGAGGGAGGCCGTCCGCGGCTTCACCGCGTTCTTGCCGGTCTTCGGGGTGCCCTCGGGCAGGATCTCCGTCACGTACGGGCCGTAGCGGCCGTCCTTGGCGACGATCTGGTTGCCGCTGACCGGGTCCGTACCGAGCTCGAAGTCGCCGCTCGGCTTGGCGAGCAGCTCCTCCGCGTGCTCGACGGTCAGCTCGTCGGGCGCGAGGTCGTCGGGCACGTCGGCCCGCTGGTGGCCTTCCTGCTCCTTCTCGCCGCGCTCGACGTACGGGCCGTAGCGGCCGACGCGCAGCACGATGCCGTTGCCGACGGGGAAGGAGGAGATCTCGCGCGCGTCGATCGCGCCGAGGTCGGTGACGAGCTCCTTGAGGCCGCCCAGGTGGTCGCCGTCGCCGTTCCCGGCGTCCGCCGCGCCGCCGCCGGACTCGCCCTCGCCGAAGTAGAAACGCTTCAGCCACGGCACGGACTGGGCCTCACCGCGCGCGATGCGGTCGAGGTCGTCCTCCATCTTCGCGGTGAAGTCGTAGTCGACGAGCCGCCCGAAGTGCTTCTCCAGGAGGTTGACGACGGCGAAGCTCAGGAAGGACGGGACGAGCGCCGTGCCCTTCTTGAAGACGTAGCCGCGGTCGAGGATGGTGCCGATGATCGAGGCGTACGTCGACGGGCGGCCGATCTCGCGCTCTTCCAGCTCCTTGACCAGCGAGGCCTCGGTGTAGCGGGCCGGCGGCTTGGTCGCGTGCCCGTCGGCCGTGATCTCGTCGGCGGTCAGGGCGTCGCCCTCGGCGACCTGCGGCAGGCGCCGCTCGCGGTCGTCGAGCTCCGCGTTCGGGTCGTCGGCCCCCTCCACGTACGCCTTCATGAAGCCGTGGAAGGTGATCGTCTTGCCGGACGCGCTGAACTCGGCGTCGCGGCCGTCGGCGGCCCGGCCGCCGATCTTCACGGTGACCGAGTTGCCGGTCGCGTCCTTCATCTGGGAGGCGACGGTCCGCTTCCAGATCAGCTCGTACAGCTTGAACTGGTCACCGGTGAGACCGGTCTCCGCCGGGGTGCGGAAACGATCACCCGAAGGCCGGATCGCCTCGTGCGCCTCCTGCGCGTTCTTGACCTTGCCCGCGTAGACACGCGGCTTCTCCGGCAGGTAGTCGGCGCCGTACAGCTGCGTGACCTGCGCCCGGGCCGCCGCGACGGCGGTGTCGGAGAGGATCGTGGAGTCCGTACGCATGTAGGTGATGAAGCCGTTCTCGTACAGCTTCTGCGCCACCTGCATGGTCGCCTTCGCACCGAAGCCCAGCTTGCGGCTCGCCTCCTGCTGGAGGGTGGTGGTCCGGAAGGGGGCGTACGGGGAGCGGCGGTACGGCTTCGACTCGACCGAACGGACGGAGAAGGCCGTGTCGGCGAGCGCGGCGGCGAGCGCCCGCGCGTTCTCCTCGTTCAGGTGGAGCACGCTCTCGGTCTTCAGCCGGCCGTCGGCGCCGAAGTCACGGCCCTGCGCGACGCGCTTGCCGTCGACCGTCGCGAGGCGCGCGACCAGCGAGGACGGGTCGGAGGCGTCACCGGAGCGGCCGGTGCCGAAGGTGCCGGTGAGGTCCCAGTACTCGGCGGAACGGAAGGCGATGCGCTCGCGCTCCCGCTCGACGACGAGACGGGTGGCGACGGACTGCACACGGCCGGCGGAGAGCCGCGGCATGACCTTCTTCCACAGGACCGGCGAGACCTCGTAGCCGTACAGCCGGTCGAGGATGCGGCGGGTCTCCTGGGCGTCGACCATGCGCTGGTTCAGCTCGCGCGGGTTCGCGACGGCCTCGCGGATCGCGTCCTTGGTGATCTCGTGGAAGACCATCCGGTGGACCGGAACCTTGGGCTTCAGGACTTCCTGGAGGTGCCACGCGATGGCTTCGCCCTCGCGGTCCTCATCGGTGGCGAGGAAGAGCTCGTCGGACTCGGCGAGCAGCTCCTTGAGCTTCCTGACCTGCGCCTTCTTGTCGGCGTTGACGACGTAGATCGGCTGGAAGTCATGCTCGACGTCGACCCCGAGGCGGCGCACCTCGCCGGTGTACTTCTCCGGCACCTCGGCGGCGCCGGAGGGGAGGTCGCGGATGTGCCCGACGCTCGCCTCGACGACGTAGCCGGGGCCGAGGTAGCCCTTGATCGTCTTCGCCTTGGCAGGCGACTCGACGATGACGAGTCGGCGGCCGCCGTGTGCGGTCTCGCTGGTCGGGGACAACTTCGCTCTTCTCTCCGGATCGACACTCTCTGGCACGTACGGCACTGGCACGCACGGCAGCGGCACGGACGGTGACGCTCCCGTCGCTGCGGAGTGTGACGGTACAACCCGCCCCCGTGTCAAACGGCAAAAGCCCGCAACGGCCACTCGAACGGTAACCCGAGTCCTGCCATTCCTGCCGCCCGGACTCCCGGTCGGGCGGGGCGGGGCGTACTGGCCGGAAAGATCGGAAAGACACCGGACGCGGAAACGGAACCGGGTTCGGGGCCGGATTCAGGGCCCGATGCGGAGACGTCCCAGGGGCGGATCCGGAGCCGGATCCGGAGCCGGCCGGCGATTCGGATCGGTTGCCCGACGGCGCGCCGGATCGGCAGCCGGACGGCGAACCGGATTCAGAGCCGGCCGAAGCACCAGAGGCCGAGGGCCAGGAAGGCGGCGCCGGAGAGGCTCGTCAGCGCGACCGCGGTGCGCGGGGCGACCCCGTGGGCCACGGGCTCCCGGTGCAGTGCCCGCACGGTCGTCCACAGCAGCAGCGCGCCTCCGAACAGCGTGAACGCCGCCCCCGCGAAGATCGCCGGCCCGCTCTCCATGCCCGTACCCCGTTCCCGTTCACGTGCGGTGTTCGTCTCTCGCCGCCGAGGCTGGCACCTCCGGGCATCGGGGGCGCGAACTCCGGGTGAACGGCGTGGGGCCGACTCGCACGGGTTCACGAAGATGGCCGGTAGTGATCCCGCTCCGGCGGCCTTCCCCCGCCCCCGCCCCGCCCCTCCCTCTCCTCGTCCCCTCTTTTCCTCCCCCTCTGCGTCGGACGGCTCCCCCGCCACGGGCCACCACCGGTCACCCCCGCCGCGACGCGGTCTCGCGTCACATCGTGTCGAGCGTGGCCCGGCGTCGGCTGCCCCGCTCGAAGACCGCGAGGAGGACGACGGCGAGCAGCCCCCACCCCGCGCCGACCGCGAGCTCGGCCCCGAGCAGGTGCCCGTCCAGACCGCCGTCGGCGGTCAGGGCGCGCGCCGCGTCCGCCGCGTGCGTGAGCGGCAGCAGCTCACCGCCGAGCCGCATCCACTCGGGCAGCGTCTCCCGCGGCACGGCGGCTCCGGTCAGGAGCAGCAGCACCGAACTGGCCACGTTCGACACCAGGAACACATCACGGAAGCGCAGTCCGAGCGCCCCGAGCGCGAGCCCGAAGGACGAACAGGCGGCCGCCGCGACGAGCAGCACCAGAGCGAGCCCGGGCAGCGCCCCGGCGGGCACGGGCAGCCCGAGGACGAGCGCGGCGGCGGTGAGCACGAAGGCGCTGACGAACAGCCCGTTGAGGACGTACGGGAGAGCTCGTCCGAGCCACAGCGGAACCCGGCGGCGGGGCGAGAGCAGGACGGCCCCGAGGGTGCCGTACCGGCGCTCGTTGGCGACGGCCATCGTGCCGCCGTACACGCAGGAGGCGGAAGCTGCGAGGACGGCGTTGCCCACGAGATGGAAACGATCGTCCGCGACGCCGAGTTCCCTGCCGAGGAAGACGAAGAAGAAAACCTGGAGCAGCGGTCCGACCAGCAGAGTTCCGATGAACATGGGCGGGGTCGTCCAGTTGAACAGGGCGCGGTACGAGATCGCTCCGCCGACCACGAGCAGCCGGGAGGTGGCGTGGAAGCGGAAGCCGAGGAGTCGGCTGCGGAAGCGGAACATCCGACGGTGGCCTTTCAGGCGAGGGCGAGGGTGGCGGCGGCGCGGGCCCTGCGCTCCACCCGGCCGAGGACGAGGACGGCGGCGAGGGCGTAGCCGGCGCCGAGCGCGAGGGCGACGAGGAGGGGGGTGAGGACCTCGCCGGCGGAGGGCCCGCCGGAGGTCGCGGCGTGCACGGCCCGCGCGCCCCAGGTGGTGGGCAGTGCCCAGGAGAGCGGGTGGGTCCAGGCGGGCAGCACGGTGACGGGGACGAGCAGCCCGGACAGCAGCCAGACGGGCGTGTCGAGCGGGTTGGCGAGGGCGTTGGCGTTGCGCAGCAGGACGAAGGTCGCGGCGAGCAGCAGCCCCATCATGCCGAGCGCGAGGACGCACACCGGGACGGCGACGAGGAAGAGCAGCGGGTGCGCGAAGTCGAGCGGCACGCCGTAGAGCAGGACGCCCCACAGGACGGTCGCGCCCATCGCGTACGTGCCGATGACGGCGGTCGCGAGGGTGATCGGCAGGAGGACGAGCGCGAGCGGGGTCGGCGCCACGACGAGGGTCTCCAGGGTGCCGAGCCAGCGCTGGTTCTGCACCGCGCCGCCCGAGCCGAAGAGGACCGAGCCCCAGATGCCCATGAGTCCGGCGCCGACGGAGGCGGTGAGCAGCCGGTCGGGGTCGCCGGCGGCCCGGAACAGGTAGACGGCCAGGGTCGCGTAGACGAGCGGGACGAGGACGGCGAAGGTGATTTCGAGCGGGGAGCGCGACATGTACGAGACGTGGGTGCGGACACCGACGCCGATCAGACGCAGGACGCGGATCACGCGGGCACCCCGTCCGGCTCGGTGGCGGCGGCCGATTCGGCGGGAACGGCCGCCACGGCCCCGGTCGCCTCCTCCACGATCGCGATGTAGGCGTCCTCCAGGGAGGGTTCGCGGCTGACGACCCGTCCGACGCGGACGCCGTCGAGGGCGGCGAGGACGGGCGCGTGCAGCTCGGCGCCGCGGTCCGTCTGGACGCTCACGGTCTGGACCGTGCCCCGGTCCTCGGCGGACACTCCCCGTACGCCGGGCACGCGCCGTACCCGGTCGAGGACCTCCTCGCCCGCCCCGTACGCCTCGATGTCGAGGACGTCCCGGTCGCCGACGCGGGACTTGAGGCTGTCGGGGGTGCCGAGGGCGCGGATCCGGCCGCCCGCGATGACGGCGATCCGGTCGCAGAGCTCGTCGGCCTCGGCCATGTAGTGGGTGGTGAGGAGGACGGTCGTGCCGGCGGCGGCCAGGTCGGCGACGGTGCGGCGCAGGTCGCGGGCGGCTACGGGGTCGACGCCGATGGACGGTTCGTCGAGGAAGAGGACGTCGGGGCCGTGGAGCAGTCCGCGGGCGATGTGGAGGCGCTGCCGCATGCCGCGCGAGTACCCCTCGACCCGCTCCTTCTCCCGGCCCAGCAGGCCGACGAGGTCGAGGAGTTCGGCGATGCGCCGCTTCTGGTCGCGGGCGGGGACGCCGTACAGCTCGGCGAAGTAGCGGAGGTTGTCGAGGGCGGAGAGCCGGTCGTACAGTCCGCGGTCGCCGCCGAAGACGTACCCGATCCTGCGGCGTACGGCGACGGGGTCGCGGGCCACGTCGTGGCCGAACACCCGGGCCGTGCCGGAGGTCGGCAGGAGCAGGGTGTTGAGCATCTTGATGGTGGTCGTCTTGCCGGCGCCGTTGGGCCCGAGCAGGCCGAAAAGCTCTCCCGGCGCCACCTCGAAGGTGACCCCGCGGACGGCCTCGGTCTCGGTCCGCCGGGGCCGCGGCCATCCGGTCCTGCTGGTGTAGGTGCGGCGCAGCGCGTCCGCCTCGATTGCGAGCATGCGCCGGACGGTAGGAGCCGCTGGTCAGGCCGGGCCATCGATTCGGGAGGCCCCGAATCGTCGGCCACGGCCTTCGTCGGGCCGCGGCCTTTCGTCGGATGGCGGCCGTTCGCCAGGCCACGGCCTTTCGTCGGATCGCCGCTGTTCGTCAGGCCACTGCTTGCCGTCAGGCCACGGCCCTGAGGACGTCCTCCCCGGCGAGCAGCGCGAGCAGTGACCGGCCCGTGTCGGTGAGCTGGTAGTACACCGAGCGTCCGACGCGGTGGCGGGTCACGACTCCGGCCTCCGCGAGGACCGACAGGTGCTCGGAGACCGTGCTGGCGGCGAGGCCGAGCCGGTCGGCGAGTCCTGCCGTGGTCAGGGGCCCGCCGAGTTCGCGCAGGACGGCCGCCCGGCCGCGGCCGAGCATCAGCCCGAGCCGGTCCTCGGCGACGGGCTCGGCCGGTTCGCGCAGGGCGGCGGCGCCCCGGGCCTGGAAGCTGAGCGCGAAGACCTCGGGGTCGTCCGTGGAGTAGAGCCGGCAGCCCTCGGCGAAGACCAGGGGCACGAGGACGAGCCGCCGCTCCCCCGGCGCGTACTCGGCGTCGATGTACTTCGTCAGTTCGAGTACGGGAGGCTGCCAGCGCCCCCGGGCCTCCAGGCCCGCGAAGAGCGCGTCGACGCCCTCGGTCGCGAAGGTCCTGGCCCGGACGAGGACCTCGTCCTCGACGAGTCGGCGCATCGTCGGCCAGTACGGCTCGATCGCGCCCTCCCAGAAGGCGGCGTACGCGTCGGCGAGCGCCGCGCAGGCGGCCTCCGGGTCCTTCAGGTACGGCTGCAGGAACGGCGCGTCCTCCATGCCGGGGTAGCAGACGGCCGCCTGCTCGCGGACGAACCCCGGTTCGGTGGCCCGCAGCGCGGCGAGCTCCTCGTGGACGTGGACCGTGCCGAACGGCCGGGGCAGCAGGAAGTCGGAGGTCTCGCGCCGGCCCACCGAGAACAGCTGCCACAGGGGCCGGAGCCGGTCGTCCTCGCGCCACACCTCACGCGCCTGCCCGACCCACTCCTGGTACGGCCAGGAGGGGTGCCGGTGGGGCAGCGCGAGGTGCATCGCGCAGAACGTGTCGCGGAGCGGGCTGATCGCGATCCGGGTCGCCCCGAGCGAGGCCTCGTCCAGCTCGATCCGTATCAAGCGCCTCTCCCTTCGCTCCCGTCCTCCGTCCCGGCCGGCAGGGAGCCGGGGATCAGGAAGCCCTCCTCGACGAGCAGCCGGATCGCCTGCGGGGTGCGGTCCCGCAGCATCACCGGGTCCTCGCCCATCAGCTGCCCGATCGCGTCGAGGATGCGGCCCGCGCTGAGCGTGCCGTCGCAGACGCCCGCGAACCCGGCGCCGACGTGGTCGACCTTGGTGGCGCGGCGCATGCCCCGGTTCTGCCGGAGCACCACGTGCTCCGGGTCCTCGGCACCCGGCAGCCCGACCTGCTCCTGCACGACCTCGGGGGCGAGGGTGAAGCTGTCGGCGAGGAGCGCGGCGTCGTCGTGGCCGCGGAGGTAGTCCTGGCGCTCGAAGTGGGCGCGGACGGTGGGGCCGAGGGGCTGCTCGACGGGGTGCGGCCACTCCTCGATGACGATGGAGGGCTCGACCGCGCCCGCCGCCACCGCCGCGTTCTTCCGGAGGGTGATCCAGCCGAAGCCGATCGCCTTGGTCTTGCGGGCCTCGAACTCGTCGAGCCAGCGCGCGTACGCCAGCCGGTACTCGCCCGGGTCGCCTCGGTGGTCACCGCTGTCCCGCAGCCACAGCTCGGTGTACTGGGTGATGTCCTGGACCTCGCGCTGCACGATCCACGCGTCGCAGCCGCGGGGGATCCAGGACCGCAGCCGCTCCTGCCACTCCTCGCCCTCGACGTGCTGCCAGTTGGCGAGGAACTGGGCGTACCCGCCGTCGTTGAGCCGGTCCCCGGCCTGCTGCACGAGCGTGCGGCACAGGTCGTCGCCGCCCATGCCGCCGTCCCGGTAGGTGAGTCCGGCGCCGGGGGAGATCACGAACGGCGGGTTGGAGACGATCAGGTCGTACGTGTCGCCGTCGACGGGCTCGAAGAGCGAGCCGGTCAGCAGCTCGGCCTCGCGGGCCCCGGAGAGGGCGAGGGTGAGCCGGGTGAAGTCCAGGGCGCGCGGGTTGAGGTCGGTGGCGGTGACCAGGGTGGCGTGCTGGGCGGCGTGCAGCGCCTGGATGCCGGAGCCGGTGCCGAGGTCGAGCGCGGAGGAGACCGGCGTACGGACCGTGATGCCGGCGAGGGTGGTGGAGGCACCGCCGACGCCGAGGACCACGGCTGCGTCTGCCTGGCGGCCGTTCTTCCCGCTGCCGCCCGCGCCGCCGACGGCGCAGCCCAGGTCGGAGACGATGAACCAGTCCTCGCCGTCCGGGCCGCCGTACGGCCGGACGTCGACCGTGGCGAGCACGGCGTCGTCCTCGCGGACCACCCAGCCGTCGGCGAGCGCCTCCTCCAGCGGCAGCGCGGCAGCGGCCTGCTCCGGATCGACGGCGCGCTGGAGCAGGAAGAGCCGGACGAGGGTCTCCAGCGGGGAGCCGCCGCGGGTGGCGCGCAGGGCGGGCACGGTCTCGCTGCGGGCGAGCGCCGCGTAGGCCGGGGCGCCGAGCAGGTCGAGCAGGCCGTCGGCGGTGAAGTCGGCGGCGAGCAGCGCCTCGCGCAGTCGGGTGGCGTGCGCGGGCACCGGGAGGGCGGAAGGCAGGGTCGTACTCACCGCTCCATTGTGACGGCCACCACCGACATCCGGGCGGCCGACCCGGCGGGGTGCGGCCGATCGCCGCCACCGCCGGGTCGATCGCGGCCACCGCCGGGTCGATAGCCCGGGTCGTGCCTACTCGCTCTTGCTGACCGTGGCCTTCTTGGTCGGCTTGGCGGACGGCTTCTTGGTCGGGGTCGAAGAACCGGAGTCGTCGTCCGAGTCCGAGCCGTTCGTGGAGTCCGAGCCGGCGTTCGGCGAGGCGGAGGACTTCGGCGGGACCGAGGCCGTCGGCTTCTGGCAGCCGGGCTGCTTGGCCATCGCCTGGCCGAGCTCGCCGTCCTCCAGCTTGGACAGGGCGTTCTGGTCCATCTTCTCGATCTTGGTCAGGCCGTCGGCGACGCCCTGGAGGCCGTCCGCGAACTTCTGCTGGTTCGTCGGGTCCAGCGCGTCGACCTGCTTCTTGAGCCCCTCGTACGCCAGCGCCGTGGCGTTGAGCTCCTTGATCGCGTCCTGCTGGACCTTCTCGCCGTTCTCGACGGGCGGGGCCCCCGCGGCCTCGACGGCCTTGGCGAGGGCGCGGTCGGCGTCCGCGATGTCCTGGAACGCCTTCGAGTCGGCGGCCTGGATCTCGGCCGGCTTGCTGTCGGCGGCGGTCGAGATGATGATCTGGTGGGCGTCGGCCCGCTTCTGGATCTGGGGCTTCGCCTGGTCGCAGAAGGTCTTCGCCCAGTCACCCACCTTGTCGCCCTCGTCACTGCTGCAACCGGACAGCGCGAGCACCAGTACCGCGCCGCCGGACAGTGCGGCCGCAAGCTTCTTGTTCAACGGATCGGTCCCTTCCAAGGCTCTCGGCCCCGGAACATACACGCCGAACGGGCTACTTCCACCTTTCGTGGGACGGATTCCTCCCACATTGCAGCCTTTTGAACCAAGCGGTGACCCTCCCGACCACCCGTCAAATGAGACGGACGCCACGCCGGGAGAGGCGCGGACACGGCGTCAGGAAGAGCCTCGGACGAGACGTCAGAAGCGGGACGCGGACGTGGCGTCAGGAACGGCGCGCGCGGCGATGCAAGCGCCGCACGCTCCGACGTCGCGTCAGGCGACCGCCACCGAGCGCCTCTTGGACGCCCGGACCGCGCCGATCACGACGAGGAGGGCGACCGCCGCGACCGCCGCCCGCAGGCCCGCGCTCGCGTCGCTGCCGTAGCTGAACCGTACGACCGCCGGGGCGATCAGCAGCGCGACCAGGTTCATCACCTTCAGGAGCGGATTGATCGCCGGACCCGCCGTGTCCTTGAACGGGTCGCCGACCGTGTCCCCGATGACGGTCGCCGCGTGCGCCTCGCTGCCCTTGCCGCCGTGGTTCCCGTCCTCGACCAGCTTCTTCGCGTTGTCCCAGGCGCCACCGGAGTTGGCGAGGAAGACCGCCATCAGCGCGCCCGCCCCGATCGCCCCGGCGAGGTACGCGCCGAGCGGGCCGACGCCGAGCGTGAAACCGACCGCGATCGGGGCCATCACGGCCAGCAGTCCCGGCGTGGCGAGTTCGCGCAGCGCGTCCTTGGTGCAGATGTCGACGACCCTCCCGTACTCCGGCTTCTCGGTGAAGTTCATGATCCCGGGGTGTTCGAGGAACTGCCGCCGGACCTCGTAGACGACCGATCCGGCGGACCGGGAGACGGCGTTGATCGCGAGCCCGGAGAAGAGGAAGACGACCGCGGCGCCGAGGATCAGCCCGAAGAGGTTGTTGGGCTGCGAGATGTCCAGGGAGAGCGTCACTTCACTGAACTTGCCCGCACTACCGGACTCCCCGACGTCGGCGATGGCGGTCGCGATGGCGTCCCGGTACGAGCCGAAGAGCGCCGACGCCGCCAGGACGGCGGTGGCGATGGCGATGCCCTTGGTGATGGCCTTCGTGGTGTTGCCGACGGCGTCGAGATCGGTGAGGACCTGCGCGCCCGCCCCGGTGACGTCCCCGGACATCTCCGCGATGCCCTGGGCGTTGTCGGCGACCGGGCCGAAGGTGTCCATGGCGACGATCACGCCGACGGTGGTGAGCAGCCCCGTCCCGGCGAGGGCCACCGCGAACAGCGCCAGGATGATCGAGGTGCCGCCGAGCAGGAACGCCCCGTAGACGGTGAGGCCGATCAGCAGGGCCGTGTAGACGGCGGACTCCATGCCGAGCGCCACGCCCGCGAGGACGACGGTGGCGGGGCCGGTGAGCGAGGACTTGCCGATGTCCCTGACCGGCCGCCGGCTCGTCTCGGTGAAGTAGCCGGTGAGCTGCTGGATGAGCGCGGCGAGGACGATGCCGAGGGCGACCGCGACCAGGGCGAGGACCCGCGGATCGCCGCCGTGGTCGTGGATGCCGGGCTCGGTGACGCCCGGGAGCTCGGCGTACGAGGACGGCAGGTACGCGAAGGAGGCGACGGCGACCAGCACCAGCGAGATGACCGCCGAGACCAGGAATCCGCGGTTGATCGCGCTCATCCCGCCGCGGTCGGCGCGCCGCGGGGCGACGGTGAGGATGCCGATCACGGCGGTGACCACGCCGATGGCGGGCACCATCAGGGGGAACGCGAGACCGTAATCGCCGAAGGCGGCCTTGCCGAGGATGAGCGCGGCGACCAGGGTCACGGCGTACGACTCGAAGAGGTCGGCCGCCATGCCGGCGCAGTCTCCGACGTTGTCGCCCACGTTGTCGGCGATGGTGGCGGCGTTGCGCGGGTCGTCCTCGGGGATGCCCTTCTCGACCTTGCCGACGAGGTCGGCGCCGACGTCGGCGGCCTTGGTGAAGATGCCGCCGCCCACCCTCATGAACATGGCGATGAGCGCGGCGCCGAGTCCGAATCCCTCCAGGACCTTGGGCGCGTCGGCGGCGTAGACGAGGACGACGCAGGAGGCCCCGAGCAGTCCGAGGCCGACCGTGCACATGCCGACGACCCCGCCGGTACGGAACGCGATCCGCATGGCCCGGTGGGCGACCTCGTTCAGGTCCTTCTCGGGTGCGCCGGGCGCCGGGGTGGCCTCCCTGGCCGCGGCGGCGACCCGCACGTTGGCCCGTACGGCGAGCCGCATGCCGAGATAGCCGGTGACCGCCGAGAACAGCGCCCCGACCAGGAAGAACAGGGAACGTCCCGCCCGCTGAGACCAGTTGTCGGCGGGCAGCAGCATCAGCAGGAAGAACACGACGGCCGCGAAGACGGCGAGGGTCCGCAGCTGCCGGGCGAGATAGGCGTTGGCGCCCTCCTGCACGGCGGCGGCGATCTCCTTCATCCTCTCGGTGCCCTCACCGGCCGCGAGCACCTGGCGGACGAGGAGCCGGGCGACGATCAGCGCGGCGAGGGCGATGGCCGCGACGACGACCACGATCGTCCGGTTCCCGCTCGTGAGCACCGCCGCGGCGAGAGTTGTGGGGTACATGGGGACGGATCATAGGGAGACGAACCGGCACAGACGGGGATGCACCAATTCGTGGGCGAGGACGCCGGGCGCCGCGCCTGCCGGCGAGCGGAAGCCGTGCCTGCCGGGGGGCGGAAGCCGCGCCTGCCGGCGAGCGGAAGCCGTGCCTGCCGGGGGGCGGAAGCCGCGCCTGCTGGCGGGCGGAGCCGCGCCCGGCCCGGCGAGCGGCAGCCGTGCCTGCCGGAGAGCGGAAGCCGTGCCGGCCGCCGGGCCGAGCCGCGCCCGACCCGGCGAGCGGCAGCCGTGCCTGCCGGAGAGCGGAAGCCGTGCCGGCCGCCGGGCCGAGCCGCGCCCGGCCCGGCGAGCGGGAGTCGCCCCCCCCGGCGGACGTCACGGCAGCCGCAGGCAGGCACCGCTCCAGCCGCAGGCGGGCGTCGCAAGAGCGGCGGGCGGGCGTCGCAGCAGGCCGCCCGTAGGCGTCGCTCCAGCCGCAGGCAAAAGTGAAGAGGCCCCGCGACGCGGGGCCTCTTCACTTCGTACGTGTACGTGCCCCACGGGCACGCGTACGGGTCAGGACAGGACGTCCGCCGAGCTCACCGGCCAGCTCATCCGGATGGTTCCACCGTCCTCGCCGGCGCTGACCTCGACGTCGTCGACGAGCCCGCGGATCACCGCGAGGCCCATCTCGTCCTCGCCGCCGGCGTCGTCGAAGTCCTCGGCCGGAGCCGCGGCCCGCGCACCGGGGACACCGGCGGCATCGGCCGCCGCCACCCCCGCACCCGGCACCTCGTCGCCGACCTCGATGGAGAACGTCTTCTCCTCCTCGGTCAGGACGACCCGGATGGGGGTGGTGACGTCGTTGCTCCGGTGCAGCCCGACCGCGCGGGAACAGGCCTCACCGACAGCGAGACGCACCTCGTCGAGGACCGCCTCGTCCACACCCGCCCGGCGCGCGACCGCGGCCGCCACCAGACGGGCCGTACGGACGTGCTCCGGCTGAGCACTGAAGCGGAGTTCAACGGTGGCCATGCGAACCCCCTGGGCTCAGTCGACGGCGTTGACGGCCTCGTCGACCGAGGTGTGGATCGGGAACACCTTGGTGAGACCCGTGATCCGGAAAATCTTGAGAATGCGCTCCTGGTTGCAGACCAGACGCAGCGAGCCCTCGTGCGCGCGAACGCGCTTCAGGCCGCCGACGAGCACACCGAGGCCGGTGGAGTCGAGGAAGTCCACGCCCTCCATGTCGACGACCAGGTGGTAGCTGCCGTCGTTCACCAACTCGACCAACTGCTCGCGCAGCTTGGGCGCGGTATACACATCAATCTCGCCACCGACCTCGACGACCGTACGGTCACCACCAGCGCCGGACACATTGCGAGTCGACAGGGACAGGTCCACGGATCCTCCAGCACCTTGCTATCGGGCGATCGTTCCCTCGGGTCTCCGGGGCGGAGCCGAGGAACGGAACGCCAGCCGCGATGGCATTCAATCACTTACCAGCAGCCATGCACGACGCCTTGGAAGCATTGTCCGTCATGGCAGTGACACACTCGGTGCCGATGGCCAAGAATCACCGCCCCCGTCGTCCGGCCGGGGAAACGGGCAGTCGCCCCTCTCCCGGCACGGTCCTCGACCGGCTCTCCTCGGGCGAGAGCCGGGCCGCGCGCATCACTCATACGGAGCACATGCCCGCCCGGGAGGGCCGCCATGCCGTCTGGCCGCACCGCATCCGTCCGGAGGTGATCGCGGCGATCCAGGCGGCCGGGATCGAGCACCCCTGGGCGCACCAGGCGGAGGCCGCCGAGCACGCTCTGGACGGCGAGTCCGTGGTGATCGCCACGGGCACCGCCTCGGGCAAGTCGCTCGCCTACCTCGCCCCGGTCCTCAGCACCCTCCTGGACGGCTCGGAGGCCCCGAACGGCCGCGGCGCCACCGCCCTCTACCTGGCGCCCACCAAGGCCCTCGCCGCCGACCAGCGGCGCGCCGTGCGGGAACTGGCCGCCCCGCTCGGCAACGGGATCCGCCCCGCCGTCTACGACGGCGACACGCCGGTCGAGGAGCGCGAGTGGGTCCGCCAGTACGCGAACTACGTGCTGACCAACCCCGACATGCTCCACATGGGCATACTCCCCGCCCACCCCAGGTGGTCCTCCTTCCTGCGCTCCCTGCGCTACGTCGTGATCGACGAGTGCCACACCTACCGGGGCGTCTTCGGCTCCCACGTCGCCCAGGTGCTGCGCCGTCTGCGCCGGATCTGCGCCCGGTACGGCTCCGAACCCGTCTTCCTCCTCGCCTCGGCCACCTCCGCCGAACCGGCCCTGGCCGCCGGCCGCCTCACCGGCCTGCCCGTCACCGAGGTCGCCGACGACGCCTCCCCGCGCGGCGAACTGGTGTTCGCCCTGTGGGAACCGCCGCTGACCGAGCTCCACGGCGAGCGCGGCGCGCCCGTGCGCCGCACCGCCACGGCCGAGACCGCCGACCTGCTGACCGACCTGACCCGGCAGGGCGTCCGCTCGGTCGCCTTCGTCCGCTCCCGCCGCGGCGCCGAGCTGATCGCGGTGATCGCCCAGGAACGGCTCGCCGAGACCGACCGCGCCCTCGCCCGCCGCGTCGCCGCCTACCGGGGCGGCTACCTGCCCGAGGAGCGCCGCGCCCTGGAACGCGCCCTGCACTCCGGCGAACTCCTCGGCCTGGCCGCCACGACCGCCCTGGAACTGGGCGTGGACGTCTCAGGTCTGGACGCCGTCGTGATCGCCGGCTACCCCGGCACCCGGGCCTCCCTGTGGCAGCAGGCGGGCCGCGCCGGCCGTTCGGGCGAGGGCGCCCTCGCGATCCTGGTCGCCCGGGACGACCCGCTGGACACCTTCCTCGTCCACCACCCGGAGGCGATCTTCGAGCAGCCCGTCGAGACGACCGTCCTGGACCCCGACAACCCCTACGTCCTCGCCCCCCATCTGTGCGCCGCCGCCGCGGAGCTCCCCCTGACCGAACCGGACCTCGCCCTCTTCGGCCCGGCCGCCCCCGGCCTGATGCCCCAGCTGGAGGGCGCCGGCCTGCTGCGCCGCCGCTCCACCGGCTGGTACTGGACCCGCCGCGAGCGGGCCGCCGACCTGGCCGACATCCGGGGCGGAGGCGGCAGCCCCGTCCGGATCGTGGAGGCCGGCACCGGCCGCCTCCTCGGCACGGTCGACGAGGCCGCCTCCCACACCGCCGTCCACGAGGGCGCCGTCCACCTCCACCAGGGCCGCACCTATCTCGTGCGGGAGCTCGACCTCAAGGAGTCCGTCGCCCTCGTCGAGGAGGCCGTCCCCCCGTACTCCACCACCGCCCGCGACACCACCTCCATCACCGTCCTCGAAACCGATACCGAGATCCCCTGGGGAGCCGGCCGCCTCTGCTACGGCTCCGTCGAGGTCACCAACCAGGTCGTCTCCTTCCTCCGCCGCCGTCTGATCACCGGCGAGGTGCTCGGCGAGACCAAGCTCGACCTGCCGCCCCGCACCCTGCGCACCCGGGCCGTGTGGTGGACGGTCACCGAGGACCAGCTCGACGCCGCCCGGATCAACCCGGAGATCCTCGGCGGCGCCCTGCACGCCGCCGAGCACGCCTCCATCGGCATGCTGCCGCTCTTCGCCACCTGCGACCGCTGGGACATCGGCGGCGTCTCCGTACCGCTCCACCCCGACACCCTGCTGCCCACCGTCTTCGTGTACGACGGCCACCCGGGCGGCGCGGGCTTCGCCGAGCGCGCCTTCCACACCGCCCGCGCCTGGCTGACGGCCACCCGGGAGGCCATCGCCTCCTGCGAGTGCGAGGCGGGCTGCCCCTCCTGCATCCAGTCCCCGAAGTGCGGCAACGGCAACGACCCGCTCCACAAACGAGGAGCCGTCCGCCTCCTCACGGAACTCCTCCGCGCAGCCCCGGACCCCTCCCAGGAACCCGCTCCGGGAGAGGGGCCGCCTCGGGAGCCCGGCCCGGGAGAGGGGCCGTCTCGGGAACCGTCCTCGGAAGCGGGAGCGCCTCAGGGGCCGTCTCGGGAAGCGGGAGCGTCTCAGGGGCCCCCGCCGGGAGCGGGGCCTGCTCCGGAGGACCCGCTCGCGACCTGACCTCCGGCCGGTAGGGGCCGCGCACCACCCGGGCGGTCACCTCCGAGATCCCGTCCCGGACCGCGCACCGCGCCAGCTCGGCGCCCTGCGCGACGGCCACCCGTGACGCGGCGGCGCAGGCCTCGGCCTCGCCCCACAGGGCCCGGTCGGCGGCGGCGAGGGCCGCCAGATCGGCGGCCCCGCCTGCCCGGTGCCGGGCCGCCACCGCCTGCCCGAGCGCGAGCACCACCCCGAAGACCACGCACAACGCACACGCCGCGAACGCGGCCCACACGGTCGCCGCCCCACGATCACCGACCTGGCCGCCCCTGGCCTCGGCGCCCGTCATGGTGTTCCCCCGCCGACCGAGTCCTCCGCGAGGGCCGCCGCGCCGGCTCGGAGGGTGACTCCCATGCCCCCGGGGCCCGGGGCCGCGGCCTCCACCGTCACCCGCCACAGCTCGCCCTCCCTCGCCACCGACACCCGGGCCCCGTCGGGCGCGGCGGCCCGGGCGGCCGCCTCGGCGGAGGCCACCGGTTCCGAGCGGGCCGCCGCCCTCGCCCCCGCCCGCGCCGCGTCCACGCACCGGATCTGCGCGGCGGCCGCGGCCAGCGCCCACAACAGGGTCACCGTGAACAGCGCGAGGACGGGCAGGACCAGCGCCGCTTCGACGGTCACGAAACCCCGGTCAGAACGGCGCATCGAGGGCCTTCCCGATCACCGACTCCAGCGCCCCCGAGACCGCCCCGCTGGTCACGATCTTGTAGAGCACCGCGGCGAACGCCGCCGCGGCGATCGTCCCCACCGCGTACTCGGACGTGGTCATTCCCTCGTCGCGGCGCGCCACCTCCCGCCCTGCCCGCCACCACCCACGCAGCCGCTCCTTGACCGCCATGCCGGCTTTCTCGTCCCGCCCCGCCTCGTCCTGCCGTACGTCGTCGTGCTGTGCCGTGTCGTGCTGTGCCGTGTCGTGCTGTGCCATGTGCTCGCTCCTCAAGAATTCGTTTCTCGTCGTGTCGTCGTGTCGTCGTGCCATCGCGTTCATCCGTCCAGCAGCCCCGTCGCGAGGCCGATCACCACCGGAGCCACGCCCACCGCCAGGAAGGCGGGCAGGAAGCAGAGCCCCACGGGGGCGCTGATCAGCACCTGGGCCCGGCGTGCCCCGGCCGCCGCCGCTCGGGCACGGGCGGCGCGCAGGGCGGCCGCGTGCCGGGCGACCGCGTCCGCCGCCGGCGCTCCCGAGGAGCCGGCCCGCTCCATGCAGCGGGCCAGCCCTTCGGCGCCCGGTATCGCGCCGAACCTCCCCCACACCTCGGCCGGTTCACCGCCGAGCCGCAGCTCCGCGGCCGTGCGGGTCAGGCGCGCGCCGAGCGGACCGCCCAGCGACCGGCCCACGGCCTCCGCCGCCTCGCCCGGCCCGGCCCCGGACGCGGCGCACGCCGCCAAGAGGTCGGCGGCGAGCGGCAGGTGACGTGCCGTCTCCTCGGCCTCGGCCGGAGGCGCAGAGGGTCTCGCGGCCCTCCGCCGTACCGCCGCTGCCACCAGGGCCCCCGCGCAGACGCCACCGACCGCGCCGAACAGCACCCATCCGATGCCGGCCCCCGCGAGGGGCGGCAGCCAGAGCCCCACCCAGGAGGGCAGCCGGCCGCGGGCCTTCCGGGGTGGCGGTTCCGGGCTCGCGGGGAGGAGGGTCCCTGCCCGCCCTCGCGTCCGGCGCGCCCGCAGTCCGCGCAGCACCTCCAGGGCGCCCAGCGCGCACAGGACCACGGTCAGGACCAGGAGGCCCGCCGCCCGGACGACGTCCGGTGTCACGCCTGCTCCCCTCCTCGTACGATCCGCGCGGCCCACCACAGTCCGGCCGCCTCCAGCGCGCCGCCCACGGCGAGGCAGCCCAGGCCGGCCGGTGTGTGCAGCAGCACCCGCAGCGGGTCGGCGCCCAGGGCGGCACCGAGGGCGAGTCCGGCCGCGGGGAGCAGTGCGAGGACCGTCACCGTGGCCCAGGCTCCGGCCAGTTCGGCCCGTAGCCGGTCGCGCTGCTCGTGGTGGTCCCGGAGGGCGGCCTCCAGCCGGTCGAGCCCGGCGGCCAGGCCCGCGCCGCCGTCCACGGCCACCTGCCAGCAGGCGGCCATGCCCGCGAGCCCGTCGGCGCCGTCCTGCCGGGCCGCCCACCGCAGCGCCTCCGGCACGTCCCCGCCGAACCGCGCCGCCGCAAGTACCGGCGCCTCCGCATCGCCGAGCGCCCCCGTCTCCCTGGCCGCGAAGGACAGGGCCTGCGCGGGCTGCCATCCGGCCCTCAACTCGCCGACGACCGCGGCGCACAGGGCCACCACCCGCTCGGCGCGCGCCTCCCGTTCCTTCCTGCGCCCTGCGGCCCGCAGCCGACGCCCCACCAGGGGCACCGCGAGCGCCCCGGCGACCAGCGGCAGCGGCGACTCGCCGAGGAGGGCGACGACGCCTGCGACGGGCAGACACAGCCAGGCGCGCCGGCCCCGCAACGCCGCCCACCCCCGCGCGGCCACCTCAGGCCATTCCCAGCCGGCGCGCCCGTCGGGAACTCCGCCCGCGAGCACCGCCCGCGCCCGGCCCGCACCGCGCCGCCGCTCGGCCGCCCACCACAGGGCGAGCACCGCGCAGAGCGCCGCCGCACCGTGAGCCACGCCCCGCACCGGCACCAGTTCCGCCATCACCGCGATCCCCCTCCGATCAGGGAGCTCAACCGCTCCCAGCCCCGCTCCCGTTCGAACCCGGACGCGCCCCACCGCAGCGCGGGCACCGTCCGGACCAACCCGTCCCGGTCCCGCTCCAGGACGTGCGCCTCAGCGATCCGCCGCCGCCCGTCCCGGTCCCGTACGACGTGCAGTACGACCGACAGGCCCGCGCCCAGCTGGCTGTGCAGGGCGGCCCGGTCGAGCCCGGCCGCCGTCCCCAGGGCTTCCAGCCGTGCCGGTACGTCCGCGGCCGTGTTGGCATGGACAGTCCCGCAGCCGCCTTCATGGCCCGTATTGAGGGCGGCGAGCAGGTCGACCGCCTCGCCGCCTCTGACCTCGCCGACCACCAGCCGGTCGGGGCGCATCCGCAGTGCCTGGCGGACCAGGTCCCGCAGGGTGACGAGCCCGGCGCCCTCCTGGTTCGCGGGCCGGGCCTCCAGCCGCACCACGTGGGGGTGGTCGGGGCGCAGCTCCGCCGAGTCCTCGGCGATCACGATCCGCTCCCGCTCACCGACGAGCCCCAGGAGCGAGGCGAGGAGCGTGGTCTTGCCCGTCCCCGTGCCGCCGCTGACGAGGTAGGACACGCGGGCGTCGATCAGGCCCCGAAGGATCGCGGCTCCGCCCGGCGGCACCGTGCCCGCCGCGACCAGCTCCTCCAGGGAGAAGGCGCGAGGGCGGACCACCCGCAGCGACAGGCACGTCGAGCCGACCGCGACCGGCGGCAGCACCGCGTGCATCCGGGTGCCGTCGGGGAGTCGCGCGTCGACCCAGGGCCGGGCGTCGTCCAGCCTTCGTCCGGCCACCGCCGCGAGCCGTTGCGCGAGGCGGCGGACGGCGGCGGCGTCGGGGAAGGACACCGGGGCCCGTTCGAGTCCGGCGCCCCGGTCCACCCACACCCGGTCGGGTGCGGAGACCAGGACGTCGGTGACCGCCGGGTCGGCGAGGAGCGGCTCCAGCGGGCCGGTGCCGATCAGCTCGCACCTCAATTCCTCCGCCGCGCCGAGCACTTCCGCGTCGCCGAGCAGCCTGCCCTGGGCTCGTAGCGCCGCCGCCACGCGCGCCGGGGTGGGCTCGGCCCCGCTCGCCGCGAGCCGCTGGCGCACGGCGTCGAGAAGCCCCGCGCCGTCACCCGTGGCCCGGGCCGGCACCCCTGCCCCGGTCATGCCGCACCTCCGGGCACCACAGCTCGCTCCCAGAAGGCCGTGCAGAACCGTCCGAGGGGACCGCGGGCCTCGGCACCCGGCGGCACTCCGGCGTCCTGGTCGGCCACGATGCCCGGGTCGTAAGGGAGTTCACCGGCGAGGGGCAGTCGGAGCGCGTCGGCGACCCACCGCTCGTCGAGCCCCACCGCGTACGGTCCGCGAACCACGGCGCGCAGGTCGCGCACGGCCGGGCCGATCGCCTCGACCATCCGGTGGGCGGCCGCGAGCGCCCTCAGCTCCGCGGGGACGACGAGCAGTCCGAGGTCCAGCTGGGCCAGCACCTCCGTGACCGACGGGTCGGTCCCGCGCGGCAGGTCGACCACGACGGCCCCGCCCCTGCGCCGCGCGGCGGCGAGGACGGACCGCACGGCCTCGGGCGGCACAGGCGCCGCCGCGTCCCTGCCCCAGCTGAGCACGCGGACCCCGCGCACCGACGGCAGGGACTCCTCGAGGGCGCCGCCGGCCAGACGGCCCTTCGAGGCGGCGAAGTCTGGCCACCGTCTGCCCTCCTCGCGCTCGCCGCCGAGCAACACGTCGAGCCCTCCGCCCAGCGGGTCGCCGTCGACGAGCAGCGTGCGCCGTCCGGCCCTCGCGGCGGCCAGAGCGAGCCCGCAGGCCAGGGTGGACGCGCCCGCACCGCCCCGGCCTCCGACGACGCCGACGGTCAGCGCCGCCCCGCCGGCTCCCTCGGCCGCGTCCGCGAGCCGGTCGACGAGGAGGCTCTCGGCACCCGGGAGGGTCAGCACGCTCTCCGCGCCGATCTCGACGGCCAGCCGCCACAGCCCCGGATCGTCCCGGTCCCGGCCGACGAGGAGGGTCCCCGGGCGGCGCACGGCTCCCCGGCAGCGGGCCGCGGCGTCGTCGCCGACCAGGACGAGCGGCGGGTCGGTCCAGCTCGCCCGGCGCTCCGGCACCCGGTGGTGGACTTCGGGCTCGACGCCGGCGGCGGCGCACAGCCGCAGGAGGTCGTCGAGCAGCCCGAGGTCCTCGGTGACGATCAGCGGCCCGGCCCGGCGCGTCCCTTCCGCCGCCGGTCCGTCCTCTCCCGGCGATCCCGCTCCCCGCGGCTCCGGCCCCCATGGATCCCGTCCCCACGACGTCGAACCGCGTGCCTCGCCCCTGGCCCCGGAAGTCCTGGATGTCTCCACGGCGCACACCCCTCTCGTGATTCCTGCCGTCCGCGAACTTCGCGACAGGAATCACCGTGGGGCCGTCCAGGAAATCGTGCCGATCTTGCCGAAAAACTGTGGATAAGCGAGGGGCTGTGAATAACTTCGCCACCCCTCCGGGGACTGTCCGGAACGCATCCCGACGATTACCGTGAGTGATGGATCGAGGGCCGGGCGGGGCCACGGTCGACTCAGTACCGAAGAACGGAAGGAAGGGAGCAAGCGATGGCACGCAGGGCCGAAATGGCTCCGGACATGCGACGACCCCCGCCGGGGGGGAGAGCGGGGGTCGTCTCTCCGGCCGACTCGGGGGGGGAGGAGCCGGACCGGGTTAGCACGGTCGCGAACGATCCGTGACTTCCATGGTGTACCCGAGAGCCTTCTCAGGCAAACCCACGCGCCCGAGCGTACGCCGAATGGCGGGCACCTATGCTCGGGCTTGTGGAAAACCACTCCTTGCCGCGCACGGCCGCCTTCTTTGACCTGGACAAGACGGTCATTGCGAAGTCATCGACGCTGACCTTCAGCAAGTCCTTCTACCGGGGCGGACTGATCAGCCGCCGCGCCGCCCTGCGGACGGCCTACATCCAGTTCGTCTTCCTGGCGGGCGGAGCAGATCACGACCAGATGGAGCGGATGCGTGAATATCTTTCCGCGCTCTGCAAAGGCTGGAACGTCGCCCAGGTGAAGGAGCTCGTCGCCGAGACCCTTCACGATCTGATCGACCCGATCATCTACGACGAAGCGGCCTCCCTCATCGAGAAACACCACGCCGCCGGCCGCGACGTCGTGATCGTGTCGACCTCCGGCGCCGAGGTGGTCGAACCGATCGGGGAGATGCTCGGCGCCGACCGGGTCGTCGCCACCCGGATGGTGGTCGGCGAGGACGGCTGCTTCACCGGGGAGGTGGAGTACTACGCCTACGGGCCGACGAAGGCGGACGCCGTACGGGAGCTCGCGGAGTCGGAGGGCTACGACCTCTCGCGCTGCTACGCGTACAGCGATTCGGCGACGGACATCCCCATGCTGGAGGCCGTCGGCAACCCGTACGCGGTCAATCCCGACCGGACGCTGCGCCGTGAGGCGGTGGCCCGGGAATGGCCGGTTCTCGCCTTCGACAAGCCGGTGCGGCTCAAGCAGCGGCTGCCCGAGTTCCGGATGCCGCCCCGCCCCACGCTCGTCGCCGCCGCGGCGGTGGGAGCGGCAGCCGTCGGGGCCGGGCTCGTCTGGTACGCGTCGCGGCGTCGGCAGGCCGCGCTCGCCCAGCGGCTCGCCGGGGACTTTGCCGGCGCCTGAGCAACGGCCCGGGAGCGGAGCCACCACTTTCGCTTCCCCCCGGACAGGAGTAGAAAGGAAGCAGGCCCGCGAGACCGAGGACATCCGAGAGGATCACCTGTTGAGCATGAAGGCCCCACGGACCTAGCACCGAAACCGGGCACCCACGCGACGTCGACCCGTCGATTACGGGCCAGCCGCACCAGGCCACGGGCAAAGTTCCCGGCCTGATGGGCACATATCGAGGACGCTTGGTAACTGGGTGGAAGTGCCAGCGGCGGTACCAGGACTGGTGCCGCCGCAACCCATTTCCGGGCCGCGGGCGACGCCCCGAGACCCCAGACCCGGCAAGGACTTCGAGAGCCAAGCCTGGCAAGGACCCCGAGAGCCAGGCCCGCGAAGCCGGACCCCCGAGAGCCAGGCCCGCGAAGCCGGACCCCCGAGAGTCCAGACTCCGCGAGAGCGGGCCCCTCGAGACCCGGACCCGCCGGTGTCGCCCGTCCCCGAAGCCGGCCTTCAGGCCGCGCCGCGCTGCAGGGCTTCGCAGACCGCCGTCGATTCGCGGACGCCCAGTTCGACCGAGCGGCCGCAGTGGGCGATCCAGGCGCCCACGCCCTCCGGGGTGCCCGAGAGGTAGCCCTCGAAGGCGGCGAGGTAGGCGGCTCGGCCCTGTTCCGCGTGGCCGACCTCGGCCGGGCAGATCGCCTTCGGGTCGAGGCCGCTGCCGACCAGGGCGATCCGTTCCGCCGCCCGGGCGACCAGGCCGTTGTACGAGGTGAAGGGGCGCAGCGCCAGCAGCTCGCCGTGCACCACGGCGGCCGTCACGAGGGCCGGCGCCTCGCTGCCCGCGACGATCAGTTCGGCGAGGCCGTCGAGCCGTCCCGCGACCTCGGCGGGCGTCGGGAGCGGGGCGTCGATGAGCGGTTCGTCGACCGGCTCGCCGTCCAGCCGGGGCCGACCCACGGAGTCGGCGACGCCGGCGGCGCCCGGGACGCCCGCGTCCCCGGCGGCGACCAGGTGGAGCCGGGCCAGGACGCGCAGCGGGGACTGGCGCCAGATGGAGAGCAGCTGCCCCGCCTCGGCGCCCAGGCGCAGGGCGGCGCCGACCGTGCGGGCCTCGGCGTCGGCGCTGAAGTCGGTGCGGCGACGGACCTCTTCCAGGGCCCAGTCGGCGCCGGACAGGGCGGCCGAGCCGCGCGCGCCGCGCAGGGCCGCCTCGGAGGAGATCTCGTTGCTGCGGCGACGCATCACGCGGTGGCCGTAGACCCGGTCGACGGCCTTGCGTACGGAGTCCACCGCTTCGGCGACGCCCGGCAGGGAGCCGAGGGCGGCCAAGGGGTCAGAGGCGTGCGTACTCATAAGTAGGGAGGCTACGCGCCTTGGCGCCCCGCCCCACGATGGAGTGGTCTTCTTCACGGAGCTTGACCACGGCGCGCGATCGTGCCGCTACCCTAGGTGAACATGAAGATCGCTTTCGTGGGGAAGGGCGGCAGCGGCAAGACGACGCTGTCCTCGCTCTTCATCCGTCACCTCGCCGCCAACGAAGCGCCGGTCGTCGCCGTCGACGCCGACATCAACCAGCACCTGGGCGCCGCGCTCGGCCTGCCCGAGGCGGAGGCCGCCGCGCTGCCCGCGATGGGCGCGCATCTGCCGCTCATCAAGGAGTACCTGCGGGGCAGCAATCCGCGGATCGCCTCCGCCGACACGATGATCAAGACGACCCCGCCCGGGGAGGGTTCGCGGCTGCTGCGGGTCCGCGAGGACAACCCGGTGTACGAGGCGTGCGCGCGGACGGTGCGGCTCGACGACGGGGAGATCCGGCTGATGGCGACCGGGCCGTTCACGGAGTCGGACCTCGGGGTCTCCTGCTACCACTCGAAGGTGGGGGCGGTGGAGCTCTGCCTCAACCATCTGGTCGACGGGGCCGACGAGTACGTGGTCGTCGACATGACGGCGGGTTCGGACTCGTTCGCCTCCGGGCTCTTCACCCGCTTCGACATGACGTTCCTGGTCGCCGAGCCGACCCGCAAGGGCGTCTCGGTGTACCGCCAGTACAAGGAGTACGCCCGGGACTTCGGCGTGGCGCTCAAGGTCGTCGGCAACAAGGTGCAGGGCCAGGACGACCTCGACTTCCTGCGGGAGGAGGTCGGCGAGGACCTGCTGGTGACGGTGGGGCACTCGGACTGGGTGCGCGCGATGGAGAAGGGCCGCCCGCCGCGCTTCGAGCTCCTGGAGGCGGAGAACCGCATGGCGCTCCAGGCCCTCCAGGACGCGGCGGACGACTCGTACGCCCACCGCGACTGGGAGCGCTACACGCGCCAGATGGTCCACTTCCACCTGCGCAACGCGGAGAGCTGGGGCAACGCCAAGACCGGGGCCGACCTGGCCGCGCAGGTCGACCCCGGCTTCGTACTGACCGAAGGCCTCAGCGCCGTACAGCCGGCTTAGGGCCGTGCAGCCGGCTTAGTGCCCGTGCAGCCGGCTCAGTGTCGTGCAGCGCGCCCAGTGCCGCACAGCCGGCTTTGGGCCGTACAGCCCGTCAGTGCCGTACAGCCGCCTTGGTGGCGGGCGCGCCTGCCGGGGCGGCGGGCGGCTGGGCCGAGAGGAAGGTCTGCCAGCCGCCCTGCGGCGCCTCGCCCACCTTCAGGGTGCGCATCTTGGCGATGACGTCGGGGTCCTGGGCGTCGAGCCAGTCCGCGAGCTGGCGGAAGGAGACGCACTCGACGTCCTTCTGCACGCAGACCGTGGCGATGGTGTCCTCGATGGCGCGCATGTACGTGCCGCCGTTCCAGGACTCGAAGTGGTTGCCGATGATCAGCGGCGCCCTGTTGCCCCGGTAGGAGCGCTCGAAGGCCTGCACCAGGCCGTCGCGCATCTGGTTGCCCCAGTACTCGCGCTGGGACGGGTCGCCCTGGGTCGTGCCGGGGGACTGGTTCACGAGGAAGTTGTAGTCCATGGAGAGCGTCTGGAAGGCGCGGCCGGGGACGGGCACGAGCTGCATCGACAGGTCCCACAGGCCCAGGTCCTTCTTGGGCCAGATCTGGTCGTTGACGCCGCTGGTGTCGTAGCGGAAGCCCATCTGCGCCGCCGCCCGGACGAAGTTCTTCCGGCCCTCCAGGCAGGGGGTGCGGGCGCCGACGAGCTCCTTGTCGTAGTCGAAGGGCAGCGGCTGCTCGGTCCGCAGGCCGGCGTTGGTCTTCCAGTTCTTGACGAAGGACTTGGCCTGGTTGATCTCGCTCTTCCACTCGTCGACGGACCAGTTCCCGACGCCGCCGTCGGCGCCGCAGAAGTGACCGTTGAAGTGGGTGCCGATCTCGTTGCCCTCCTGCCAGGCGCCGCGCAGTTCGCGGACGGTGGCGCGGATGCCGTCGACGTCGTTGAAGCCGATGTCGGAGCGGCCGGGGCTGTGCTGCGGCGGGTCGTACAGCTCCTTCTTGTCCTCCGGCAGCAGATACACGCCGCTGAGGAAGTACGTCATGGTGGCGTCGTACTTCTTGCCCACCGCGCGGAAGTGGGAGAACAGCTTCTGGCTGTCCTCGCCCGCGCCGTCCCACGAGAAGACGACGAACTGCGGCGGGGTCTCGCCCGGCTTGAGCCTGTGCCAGACCGGCTGGTGGGGCTGGGCTCCGGTGAAGGCGGTCGAGCCGTCGCCGATCAGCCGGGGTGCCTGCGGGGCCGCGGCCGGGCCCTTCCTGGCGCCCGCGGCCGTGCCGCCCGGGGCACCCTTCGTGGTGGTGCCGTCGGAGCCCGAGCAGCCGGCGAGGCCGGTGGCGAGAGCGAGGGTCAGGGCGCCGACGGTGAGCGCCTTCTTCCGGACGGTGGTCGTTCTGCGGGCGGCTGACATCCGCACACCTCTCCTCAGATCCTCGGATTTCCGTACAAGGGATTTCCGTACAAGCGGCGTCAAGGTCGCACCACGAGGACCGGGGAGCGTCAACGACAAGCGGCATGCGCACGTTCTGTCACCGGATCCGGTGAATCATTGCCCTGTTTGCCCCGAAAATAATGCCGCGATCTTTACTCTCCATTACGATCCATTTACTGAGCGTTGATCCTCCGTACGTCCGTCCGTACGGACGCACCCGGAGGCTCTCGCCGCCATCCCGCCGCTGCACCCCGCACGAGCCGCGACCGCGCTGCCCCGGAGGAGACGGGACCATGACCCTCTGCACCCCTGCCCGCACGACCAACCGGCCCCGAAGCCAGCGGCCTCACAGCCCGCCGGAGGGGCCCCGCCGCTTCCGCATTGCCGGCGCCGACCTCTCCGCGTCCGTCGCCGTCTTCCTGATCGCGCTGCCGCTCTCGCTCGGCATCGCGCTCGCCACCGGAGCCCCGCTCCAGGCCGGCCTGGTGGCCGCCGCCGTCGGCGGCCTCGTCGCCGGCCGGTTCGGCGGCTCCCCGCTCCAGGTGAGCGGCCCCGCCGCCGGACTCACCGTCGTGACCGCCGAGCTCATCCAGCGGTACGGCTGGCGCACCACCTGCGCCATCACCGTCCTCGCCGGTCTCGCCCAACTCGCCCTGTCCGTCCTGCGCGTGGCCCGCTCGGCGCTCGCCGTCTCGCCCGCGATCGTGCACGGCATGCTGGCCGGCATCGGCGTCACCATCGCCCTCGCCCAGCTCCACATCGTGCTCGGCGGCACCCCACAGAGCTCCGTCGTCGCCAACGCCCTCGGTCTGCCCGCCCAGTTGGCGCACGCCCATCCGGCGGCGCTCGCCATCAGCGCCCTCACCGTGGCCGTGCTGCTCTGCTGGTCCCGGCTGCCCGGCCGGGCGGGGCGGCTCGCGCGTAAGGTCCCGGCCGCCCTCGTCGCGGTGGCCGGGGCGACCGCCCTGGCCGCCTTCGCCGGACTGGCCGTTCCCCGCGTGGACCTGCCCTCCTGGAGCAGCCACGCGCTGCCCGGCCTGCCCGAGGGCCCCGTTCTCGGGATCGCTGCCGGCGTGCTCACGATCACGCTGGTCACCAGTGTGCAGTCGCTGCTCTCGGCCGTCGCGGTCGACAAGCTGGTCGCCGCCCGCGCGGACCACGGCCGGGGCGTCCCCCGCTCCGATCTCGACCGCGAGCTCGCCGGACAGGGCGCGGCCAATGTGATCTCCGGGGCGCTCGGTGGCCTCCCGGTCGCCGGGGTCGCGGTCCGCAGCGTGGCCAACGTCTCGGCGGGCGCGGTGAGTCGCACCTCGACCATGCTGCACGGCCTGTGGATCGTACTCGCGGCCCTGCTGCTCGTGCCCGTGCTCGACCTGATCCCGCTGGCCGCGCTCGCCGCGCTCGTCATGGTGGTCGGCATCCAGATGGTGAGCATCACCCACATCCGTACGGTCACGCGCCACCGCGAGGTCGTCGTCTACGCGGTGACGCTGACCGGCGTCGTCCTCGTCGGCATCCTGGAGGGCGTCGCCCTCGGCATCGCCGTGGCCATCGCGGTCGCCCTGCACCGGCTCGCCCGCACCCGGATCACCCGGGAGGACCGGGACGGGCGGCAGCTGCTGCGCGTCCGGGGCCAGCTGACCTTCCTCGCCGTGCCCCGGCTCAGCCGGGCCCTGCACCAACTGCCGCACGGCTCCGACGTGGTGGTCGAGCTCGACGGGTCCTTCATGGACCACGCGGCGTACGAGACGCTGAGCGACTGGACCGCCGGGCACCTCGCCCACGGCGGGACGGTCGAGACGACCGGCCCGTCCGGGGTCCGGATCGCCGAGCCCGCCGCCGTCACGGCCTCCGCCACGCACCCCTGCTGCCGCCCCTGGACTCCCTGGCACAACCACCAGTGCGGGGAGCAGCCCCCGGAGACTCCCGCCGAGAGCGGACCGGCGACGGGGCTGCACCTGGCGAGCGGCATCGGCAAGTTCCAGCGGAACACCGCCCCGCTCGTGCGGGACGAGCTCGCGCGGCTCGCCCGGGAGGGGCAGCGTCCCTCGCAGCTCTTCCTGACCTGCGCCGACTCCCGTCTCGTCACCAGCATGATCACCTCAAGCGGTCCCGGTGACCTCTTCACCGTGCGCAACGTCGGCAATCTCGTCCCGCTCCCCGGCGAGGAGAGCGGGGACGACTCGGTGGCCGCGGCGATCGAGTACGCGGTGGAGGTGCTGCGGGTCTCGTCGATCACCGTCTGCGGCCACTCGGGCTGCGGTGCGATGCAGGCCCTGCTCAACGGCGGCCCGGACGACCCGCCGACCCCGCTCCGCCGCTGGCTGCGGCACGGCAGACCCAGCCTGGAGCGGATGGCGAGCCGGCGGCACGCCTGGGCGCGGATCTCCGGGCGGCTTCCGGCCGACGCGGTCGAGCAGCTCTGCCTGACGAACGTGGTCCAGCAGCTGGAGCACCTGCGGGCGTACGAGCCGGTGGCGCGCCGGCTGGCCGAGGGCACGCTCTCGCTGCACGGCGTCTACTTCCACGTGGGTGAGGCGCAGGCGTACCTCCTGTCGGGGACGGACGAGGTGCACGGCTACGACGACGTCTTCACCCGGGTCATGCCGACGGAGCACCAGGTCGCGCCGGCGAACCCCCAGGTCATGCCGGTCGGCCGTCTCGTCGAGGCGGCGCGCGCGTCCTGAACCTTCCGGCCGTCCCGGCCGTGAGACTGTGTGGCCCCTTCTCCCACCGCTCGGGCAGAAGGGGCCACCGCACGTCAAGCCGCTCACAGGTCTAAACCAATTCTCTGGAGGCTCTTGTCACCCGGGCCTCCGACTGATGAGCTATGACGCGGGACACATACGCACAGAGGACGCCCTGGGAAAGGGAGATGTCGTGAGCAACGAATCCTTGGCCAACCTGCTCAAGGAAGAGCGGCGGTTCGCGCCGCCCACCGAGCTGGCCGCGGACGCCAATGTGACGGCGGAGGCGTACGAGCAGGCCAAGGCGGACAGGCTGGGCTTCTGGGCCGAGCAGGCCAAGCGCCTCAGCTGGGCCACCGAGCCGAACGAGACGCTCGACTGGTCGAACCCGCCGTTCGCCAAGTGGTTCGCCGACGGCGAGCTGAACGTGGCGTACAACTGCGTCGACCGGCACGTCGAGGCCGGGCACGGCGACCGGGTCGCCATCCACTTCGAGGGCGAGCCCGGCGACAGCCGCGCGATCACCTACGCCGAGCTCAAGGACGAGGTCTCCAAGGCCGCCAACGCCCTGACGGAGCTGGGTGTCCGCAAGGGCGACCGGGTCGCGGTCTACCTGCCGATGATCCCCGAGGCGGCCGTCACGATGCTGGCCTGCGCCCGCATCGGCGCCGCCCACTCGGTGGTCTTCGGCGGCTTCTCGGCCGACGCCGTCGCCTCCCGCATCCAGGACGCCGACGCCAAGGTGGTCGTCACCGCCGACGGCGGCTACCGCCGCGGCAAGCCGAGCGCCCTCAAGCCGGCCATCGACGAGGCCGTCACCAAGTGCCCGCAGGTCGAGCACGTCCTCGTGGTCCGCCGGACGGGCCAGGACACCGCGTTCACCGAGGGCCGGGACGTCTGGTGGGACGACGTCGTCGCCCGCCAGTCCACCGAGCACACCCCGGAGGCCTTCCCGGCCGAGCACCCGCTCTTCATCCTCTACACCTCGGGGACGACGGGTAAGCCGAAGGGCATCCTGCACACCTCCGGCGGCTACCTCACCCAGGCCGCGTACACCCACCACGCCGTCTTCGACCTCAAGCCGGAGAGCGACGTCTACTGGTGCACGGCCGACATCGGCTGGGTCACCGGCCACTCGTACATCGTCTACGGCCCGCTGGCCAACGGCGCGACGCAGGTCATGTACGAGGGCACCCCGGACACCCCGCACCAGGGCCGGTTCTGGGAGATCGTGCAGAAGTACGGCGTCACGATCCTCTACACGGCGCCGACCGCGATCCGCACGTTCATGAAGTGGGGGGACGACATCCCCGCGAAGTTCGACCTGTCCAGCCTCCGCGTGCTCGGCTCGGTCGGCGAGCCGATCAACCCCGAGGCCTGGGTCTGGTACCGCGAGCACATCGGCGCGAACAAGACCCCGATCGTGGACACCTGGTGGCAGACCGAGACCGGCGCGATGATGATCTCGCCGCTGCCGGGCGTCACCGAGACCAAGCCGGGCTCGGCCCAGCGCCCGCTCCCGGGCATCTCCGCCACCGTCGTGGACGACGAGGCGAACGAGGTGCCGAACGGCGGCGGTGGTTACCTGGTCCTCACCGAGCCGTGGCCGTCCATGCTCCGCACCATCTGGGGCGACGACCAGCGCTACATCGACACGTACTGGTCCCGCTTCGAGGGCAAGTACTTCGCCGGTGACGGTGCCAAGAAGGACGAGGACGGCGACATCTGGCTGCTCGGCCGGGTCGACGACGTCATGCTCGTCTCGGGCCACAACATCTCGACGACCGAGGTCGAGTCGGCGCTGGTCTCGCACCCGTCCGTCGCCGAGGCGGCCGTCGTCGGCGCCGCCGACGAGACGACCGGTCAGGCCATCGTCGCCTTCGTCATCCTGCGCGGCACGGCGAGCCAGGACGAGGGGCTCGTCGCCGAACTGCGCAACCACGTCGGCGCCACCCTCGGCCCGATCGCCAAGCCGAAGCGGATCCTGCCGGTGGCGGAGCTGCCGAAGACCCGCTCGGGCAAGATCATGCGCCGTCTGCTGCGCGACGTCGCCGAGAACCGTGAGCTGGGTGACGTCACCACCCTGACCGACTCCTCGGTCATGTCGCTCATCCAGACCCAGCTGCCGGCCACGTCCAGCGAGGACTGACCGACCCGTACGGCCCGAAACGCCCGCCCCGGAGACCTCGGGGCGGGCGTTTCCCATGCCCGAGCCCAACGGGACGAACCGGCCGAATCTCCCTAAAGTGAAACCCGCCGGACACAACTCGAGCTCGTTAGGTAAAGTAAGTATCGCGTCAGGAACGCGACAGAAAGACCTAGGTGAGCCGGGAAGTCTGGTCGGCATGTGCTTCGCCCTGCCTGCCCGACGGAGGTCTCCCCCGTGTCCGTGCCCACCGACCGCAAGTTCCTCGGCCGGCTCTCGCTGCCCGAGCGTCAGTTCATCGCCGACGCCCTGCGCGCCGAGACCGTCGGCGGCGTCCTGCTGCTCCTCGCCGCCGTCGCCGCCCTCGTCTGGGCGAACTCCCCGCTGAGCGCGAGCTACGAGACCGTCAGCGACTTCCACATAGGCCCCGCCGCCCTCGGTCTCGACCTCTCGATCCAGCACTGGGCCGCCGACGGCCTCCTCGCGATCTTCTTCTTCGTCGCCGGTATCGAGCTCAAGCGCGAGCTCGTCGCGGGCGAGCTGCGCGACCCCAAGGCCGCCATGCTGCCCGTCGTCGCCGCGCTCTGCGGCATGGCGGCCCCCGCCCTCGTCTACGCCCTGGTCAACGCCGTCGGCGACGGCTCGATGGACGGCTGGGCCGTGCCCACCGCGACCGACATCGCCTTCGCCCTCGCCGTCCTCGCCGTCATCGGCACCTCGCTGCCGTCCGCGCTGCGTGCCTTCCTGCTCACCCTCGCCGTCGTCGACGACCTGTTCGCGATCCTGATCATCGCGATCTTCTTCACCAGCGACCTGAACTTCGCCGCTCTCGGCGGCGCCGTCGCCGGACTCGCCGTCTTCTGGCTGCTGCTCCACAAGGGTGTCCGCGGCTGGTACGTGTACGTGCCGCTGGCCCTCGTCATCTGGGGCCTCATGTACAACAGCGGCGTCCACGCCACCATCGCCGGCGTCGCCATGGGCCTGATGCTCCGCTGCACCACCCGGGACGGCGAGGAGCACTCCCCCGGCGAGCACATCGAGCACATGGTCCGGCCGCTGTCCGCCGGCCTCGCCGTGCCCCTCTTCGCGCTCTTCTCCGCCGGCGTGAGCATCACCGGCGGCGCGATCCACGACGTCTTCACCCAGCCCGTCACCCTCGGCGTGGTCCTCGGTCTCGTCGTCGGCAAGGCGATCGGCATCTTCGGCGGCACCTGGCTCGCCGCCCGCTTCACCCGGGCGGAGCTCAACCCGGACCTGGCCTGGCCGGACGTGTTCGCCGTCGCCACCCTCGCCGGAATCGGCTTCACCGTCTCGCTCCTCATCGGCGAACTCGCCTTCGCCGGCGACGAGGTCCTCACCGACGAGGTGAAGGCCGCCGTCCTGATCGGCTCGCTCATCGCGGCCGTCCTCGCCTCCGTCCTGCTGAAACTGCGGGTCCGGAAGTACCAGATCCTCGTCTCCGCCGAGGAGCGCGACGACGACGAGGACGGCATCCCCGACATCTACGAGGAGGACAACCCGGAGTACCACCTGCGGATGGCCGAGATCTACGAGAGGAAGGCCGCGGAACACCGGCAGCGCGCCCAAGTGGCGGGGGCATCGCGCGACGGGGCCGACCGTCCGGCATGATCTGATGCGGACCGTAGAAGAGGACTCGCACCGTAGAAGAGGACCTCGGACCGCAGAAGAGAAGAGGGAGCAGCGATGAGCGACCCGTTCGACGGAACCGAGCGCAGCCTCGGTCAGCTGGTCGCCTCGGCGACCGCCGAGATGTCCGCGCTGGTGCACGACGAGATCGCCCTGGCCAAGGCCGAACTGCGGCAGGACGTGAAGCGCGGTGCGTTCGGCAGCATCATGGGCATCGGTGCCCTCGTGGTGCTGCTGTTCTCGCTGCCGATGCTGAGCTTCGCGCTCGCGTACGCCATCAACACCTGGACCGGCGGGCACAACGGCAACGGGGGCTGGAACCTCGTCTGGTGCTTCCTGCTGTCCTTCGCCTTCAACGTGCTGCTCGCGGGTCTCCTCGGGCTGATCGCCGTCGCGAAGTTCAAGAAGGTCAAGCCGCCGGAGAGGTCCATCGCCTCCGCCAAGCAGACGGCCGCCATCATGCAGAACGCGAAGCCGCACCCCCGTCCGGAGCAGCGTCCGGCCCTTGAGAAGGCCGCCGCTGTGGGACGCTCGTCCGTATGACCCTCCCCGAGAGCAGCAACGGCAACGGCGGGCCCGTACGGCTCGACGGGCCGTGGACACACCGCGACGTGGCCGCCAACGGCGCCCGCTTCCACATCGCCGAGATGGGCGACGGCCCGCTGGTGCTGCTCCTGCACGGCTTCCCGCAGTTCTGGTGGACCTGGCGCCACCAGCTGCCCGCCCTGGCCGAGGCCGGGTTCCGGGCGGTCGCGATGGACCTGCGCGGGGTGGGCGGCAGCGACCGCACGCCCCGGGGTTACGACCCCGCCAACCTCGCCCTCGACATCACCGGCGTCGTGCGCTCGCTCGGCGAGCCGGACGCGGCGCTCGTCGGGCACGACCTGGGCGGCTACCTCGCCTGGACGGCGGCCGTGATGCGGCCGAAGCTGGTGCGCCGGCTCGTGGTCTCCTCGATGCCGCACCCGCGTCGCTGGCGCTCGGCGATGCTCTCCGACTTCGCCCAGTCGCGGGCCGGCTCGCACGTGTGGGGTTTCCAGCGGCCGTGGCTGCCGGAGCGTCAGCTCGTCGCGGACGACGGGGCGCTCGTGGGCGAGCTGATCCGGGACTGGTCGGGCCCGAAGCCGGTCGACGAGGAGGCCCTCGGGGTGTACCGGCGGGCGATGTGCGTGCCGTCGACGGCGCACTGCTCGATCGAGCCGTACCGGTGGATGGTGCGGTCCCTGGCCCGCCCGGACGGCATCCAGTTCAACCGACGCATGAAGCGGCCGGTGCGGGTGCCGACGCTCCATCTGCACGGCTCCCTCGACCCGGTGATGCGGACCCGCAGCGCCGCGGGATCCGGCGAGTACGTGGAGGCGCCGTACCGCTGGCGGCTCTTCGACGGGCTCGGGCACTTCCCGCACGAGGAGGACCCGGTGGCCTTCACCACGGAGCTCGTCAACTGGCTGAAGGACCCCGAGCCCGACCGCTGAGCCGCCGTCAGCCCTGCCGGGCGCGTCCGGCGCGGCTCCGGAGGTCGTCCGGCGCACAGCTGTCCTTCGAACGGCCATGTGCCTCGCGCATACTCCAATTGGCGGGCCCGAGGGCGGTTACCGACCTTGGCCCCCGGGCAGACGTCGAGGTATGGGCTGGACGCACGACTACGGTGACACGACAGCACGCGACCGCCGCACGGCCATGGGGCCGGGCTCCCGCGAGAGGGGCGGCCCGCCGGACCAGGGCCCCGCGGCGCAAGGGGTGGGGATCTCGCGCATCCTGCGCCGCCGGGCCCGCTGGGTCTCGGCCCGGCTCCGTCACCCCAGAGACACCGCGTAGGCGGCGCCGCCCAGTCCGCGCCGCGTAGTCCACGCGGGCCCGCAGGCCACGTCCGTCACGTAGGCGGACAGGCCCACACCGCGTAGGCCGCGCACACCACACCGTGTGGGTTGCGCGGGCCACGCCGCGCGGGCTGCGCGGGCCAGGAATCAGAGGGCGCAGGCCTGGGTGTCGACCTGCTGGTCGGCGGTCCGGCCGCGCTCGATGTCCTCACGGATCTCGTCGACGGTCAGGGCGTATCCGGTGTTCGCGTCGTCGAGGGAACGGGCGAAGATCACGCCGTACACCTCGCCGTCCTCGGTGAGGAGCGGGCCGCCGGAGTTGCCCTGACGGACCGTCGCGTACAGCGAGTACACGTCCCTGCGCACCTCGTCGCGGTGGTAGATGTCGGGACCCTTGGCACTGATGCGGCCCCGCACGCGGGCGGAGCGCACGTCGTACGAGCCGTTCTCCGGGAATCCGGCGACGATCGCGTCGTCGCCGCTGCGCGCGTCCTCGTCGGTGAAGGCGAGCGGCGTGGCCCGGAGGTCCGGCACGTCCAGGACGGCGATGTCGCGCTGCCAGTCGTAGAGGACGACCTTGGCGTCGTAGAGCTTGCCCTCGCCGCCTATCTGGACGGTCGGCTCGTCGACGCCTCCGACGACATGGGCGTTGGTCATGACGCGGCGGTCGGCGAAGACGAAGCCCGTGCCTTCGAGGACCTTGCCGCAGCTCTGCGCGGTGCCGACGACCTTCACGATGGAGCGCTGCGCGCGGGCGGCGACCGGGCTGTCGGCGAGCGCCGGGTCGGGCGGGGTGACCGGGGTGATCGGCTCGTTCGCGAAGGGGCTGAAGACCTGGGGGAAGCCGCTGCGGGCCAGGGTGGAGCTGAAGTCGTCGAACCAGCCGGAGGCCTGATCCGGCATCACCTGCTCGACGCCGAGCAGCACCTTGGAGTTCCGTACCTCCTTGCCCAGGGTGGGCAGCGAGGTACGGGCGAGGGCGGAGCCGATCAGCCAGGCCACGAGCAGCATCGCGACGACGTTGACGAGGGCGCCGCCGGTGGCGTCCAGGGCGCGGGCCGGCGACCAGGTGATGTGGCGGCGCAGCTTGTTGCCGAGGTGGGTGGTGAAGGCCTGGCCGACGGAGGCGCAGACGATGACCACCATCACGAAGACGACGGTGGCGGTGGTCGAGACCTCGCTGTTGTCGGTCAGCTGGTCCCAGAGGATCGGGAGCAGCAGTACGGCGACGAGTCCGCCGCCGAGGAAGCCGATCACGGAGAGGATGCCGACCACGAACCCCTGGCGGTAACCGATGATCGCGAACCACACGGCGGCGAGCAGCAACAAGATGTCCAGCACGTTCACCGTCAATAGCCTCGCAGATTCGTTTCCGGTCGCCCGGGGCCGGTCGGCGCGAAGGCCGGCCCGCCCGAAGGTCAGCCTGTCATGAGCGCCAGTCGAGCGGGACCTGCTTGGACCGGTCCCAGGGGCGCTCCCAGTCGGCGTAGTGGAGCAGCCGGTCGATCACTCCGGCGGTAAAACCCCAGACCAGGGCGGACTCGACGAGGAACGCGGGGCCCTTGTGGCCGCTCGGGTGGACGGTGGTCGCGCGGTTCGCGGGGTCCGTGAGATCCGCCACGGGGACGGTGAAGACGCGGGCGGTCTCGCCCGGGTCGACGACGCCGACCGGGCTGGGCTCGCGCCACCAGCCGAGGACGGGGGTGACGACGAAGCCGCTGACCGGGATGTAGAGCCGGGGCAGGACACCGAAGAGCTGGACGCCCCGCGGGTCGAGGCCGGTCTCCTCCTGGGCCTCGCGCAGGGCGGCGCGCAGCAGGCCGCCGTCCTCGGGGTCGCCGTCCTCGGGGTCGAGGGCGCCGCCGGGGAAGGAGAGCTGTCCGGCGTGCGAGCGGAGGCTGCCGGAGCGCTCCATGAGCAGCAGCTCGGGTCCGCGCTCGCCCTCGCCGAAGAGGACGAGGACGGCGGACTGGCGGCCGGCCCCGCTCTCGGGCGGCAGGAAGCGGCTCAGCTGCTCGGGCCGGACCGTGCGGGCGACCCGGTCGACGGGCCCGAGCCAGTCGGGCAGTCCGTCCCGGCTGAGCAGGCCGGCCGTGCCGGGTCCGTGGATCTCTTCGTCAGTGCGCGTCATCGATACCCCCGTGGTTCACAACGCGATGGGTGGACGGGTTCGTTCCCGGCGGTCCCGGCACCCCGGTCTCCTCCGGGCGGGCCGCAGCGCGGCGGGGTTGGCGGGCGGGTCCGCAGCGGACCGCGGCACCGCGGGCTTCCGCGGGCGGTCCGCAGGGGCCCGGGCCGCACGGGCGGGTCCCAGCGGCGCGGGCGCGCGCCGGGCACGGTGCGGACGCGGGCCGAACCGCGGGCCCCGGGGCTCCCGCGGGCGGATTCACGCGCCGTGCGGCCGGGATCAAGCCTCGCCGCCCAGCGGGGGCGCCGGGCGGCCCGGGTAGCCGGCGGGCGGGTTGAGCCGCTGGCCGGGGAAGCCGCCCATCTCGTACTTGAGCAGCTTCCGCGCCTTCTCCGGGTCGGTCTCGCCCTCCCCGTACGAGGGGCAGAGGTGGGTGATCGGGCAGGCGCCGCACGCGGGCTTCCGGGCGTGGCAGATCCGGCGGCCGTGGAAGATCACCCGGTGCGAGAGCATCGTCCACTCGCTCTTCGGGAAGATCGTCGCGACCTCGGCCTCGATCTTCACCGGGTCGTCGGACTCGGTCCACCGCCAGCGGCGGGCGAGGCGCATGAAGTGGGTGTCGACGGTGATGCCGGGGACCCCGAAGGCGTTGCCGAGGACGACGAAGGCGGTCTTGCGGCCGACGCCGGGGAGCTTGACGAGGTCCTCGAGGCGACCGGGGACCTCACCGCCGAAGTCGTCCCTGAGGGCCGTGGCGAGGCCCATGATCGACTTGGTCTTGGCGCGGAAGAAGCCGGTCGGCCGGATCAGCTCCTCGACCTCCTCGGGCACGGCCGCGGCGAGGTCCTCGGGCGTCGGGTACTTCGCGAAGAGGGCGGGGGTGGTCTGGTTGACCCGCAGGTCGGTGGTCTGTGCCGAGAGGACCGTGGCGACGAGCAGCTCGAAGGGGTTGCGGAAGTCGAGCTCCGGATGGGCGTACGGGTAGACCTCGGCCAGCTCGCGGTTGATCCGGCGCGCCCGGCGCACCATCGCGAGCCGCGACTCGGGCCTGGCGGGCTTCACGGCTCTCACGGTCCCGGTGACCTCGGCGGACTTCGACCGCTTGGCCGTTCCGGCGGCCTCGGCGGGCTTCGATCGCTTGGCGGTCCCGGTGGCCTCGGCGGGCTTCGACCGCTTGGCGGTCCCGGCGGCCTCGGCGGGCTTCGATCGCTTGGCGGTCCCGGCGGCCTCGGCAGGCTTCACAGGCTTCCCTTTTGCACCCTTTGCCCGTTTCGACACGCCGTGTTCGCCCACAGCGGAATTACCTTCGGCCGACACTCTTTCAGCCCCCTTGGCCTGCGCTCTCACCGGCGAGTTGGACACCCGGCCAGCCTAGGCGCCGCCGCCGACATCCGCCCCGGGCGCGGCCGATCGGAGCCCAATCGGGCCCCTGACGTACGGATGGGCGGCTCGGTACGTCAAACTTGTTGTGATTGATCGCACTGTTTTGTGCGTCCGGCATCATGGGACCCAGGTCCTTTGAGCAGGTCGACAGTAGGAGAGAACTCGTGGACGACGTTCTGCGGCGCGCCCCGCTCTTCGCGGCGCTCGATGACGAGCAGGCTGCCGAGCTGCGCGCCTCGATGAGTGAGGCGACGCTCGCCCGTGGCGACGCGCTCTTCCACGAGGGCGACCCCGGCGACCGCCTGTACGTGGTGACCGAGGGCAAGGTGAAGCTGCACCGCACCTCCCCGGACGGCCGCGAGAACATGCTGGCCGTCCTCGGCCCCGGCGAGCTCATCGGTGAGCTGTCCCTCTTCGACCCGGGCCCGCGCACCGCCACCGCGACCGCGCTGACCGAGGTCAAGCTGCTCGGCCTGGGCCACGGCGACCTCCAGCCCTGGCTGAACGCCCGCCCCGAGGTGGCCACCGCGCTGCTCCGCGCCGTCGCCCGCCGGCTGCGCAAGACCAACGACCAGATGTCCGACCTGGTCTTCTCCGACGTCCCGGGCCGTGTCGCCCGTGCGCTCCTCGACCTGTCGCGCCGCTTCGGCGTGCAGTCGGAGGAGGGCATCCACGTCGTCCACGACCTCACCCAGGAGGAGCTGGCCCAGCTGGTCGGCGCCTCCCGCGAGACGGTCAACAAGGCGCTCGCCGACTTCGCCCAGCGCGGCTGGCTCCGCCTGGAGGCCCGCGCCGTGATCCTGCTGGACGTGGAGCGCCTCGCGAAGCGCTCGCGGTAAGCAGCTCCGTACGCGTCCGCGCACGCGTCTCCGTACACACGGAAAAGGCCGCCCCGGTCCGAGGACCGGGGCGGCCTTCCGCGTACGGCGGGCGGTCAGCGCTTCGAGCCGTCCACGATCACCGGGGCGGAGCCGCCGCTCCCACAGGGCACCGCGTAGACCGGGTTCTTCGCCGCGGCCTCCTTGTACGCGTCGATGCACTGGTTCATCAGGACCTTGTCCGTCAGCGAGTCGTTGAGGATCTTGTTGGCGCGGGCGATGCCCTCCGCCTCGATGCGGCGCCGGTCGGCCTCGGCCTTGGCGGTACGGGCGGCCTCGGTGGCCCGCTCGGTGGCCTGCTGCTGCTGGATCTTGCGGTCGATCTGGCCCTGGAGGGCGTCCGAGGGCTTCACGTTGCGCAGGTTGACCGTGGTCACGTCGATGCCGCGCGGGGCCAGGCGCTCCTTGATCAGGGCGCCGATCTCGGCGTTGATCTTCTCGCGGGCGGAGGCGTAGCCCTGCTCGCTGGAGTAGCGGGCGAAGACGTTACGGACGATCTCCCGGCTGTCGGGGTAGACGAGCCGCTGCTGGATGGCGTCCTCGCTGCCCGCGAGCTTGTAGAGCTCGACGGCCTTGGACGGGTGGACGGCCCACTTCACCGTGACCTCGGCGTACATGACGCCGCCCTGCGAGGAGCGGACCTCGACCACGTCCTTGTCGGAGAGGTTGAGGTCGACCGGGCGGGTGGAGAAGGTCGTGACGTCGGTGAACGGCGACTTCATGTGCATGCCCGAGGTCATCGGCGAGCCGACCTTGCCGAAGGCGACCGGCACACCGACCTCGTACGCGCTGATCACGTACGTCATGCTCACGATCAGCGAGAACAGACCGGCCAGCACGGCGCCGAGGGCGCCGAACTTCAGGCCCTTGGAGTCATTGGCGCGGCCGACGAAAAAGAGCACCACTGCGGCTATGACCAGCAGGATGGCTATGACGAACACGGGCTTCCCCCCGAGAGCTACGGCCAGATGTAAGCGGAGCGTAAGACACGGGGGGAGGCCCGAAGGTTCCCGGGTCCCTTCGCAGGACCCTCGAAACCGCGGGCGCTCGAAACCTCGGGCGCTCAGCTCCCCGAGCGCTCGAAACCTCGGGCGCTCAGCTCCCCGAGCGCTCAGGACCCTCACGCGCGCGACCCAGGACCCTCAGGACCCTCGGGCGCTCACGCTCAGGACCCCCGGACGCCTCAGACCAGGCCGCGGCCCCTCAGGTACTCCAGCTGCGCCCGTACGGACAGCTCGGCCGCCGGCCACAGGGAGCGGTCCACGTCCGCGTACACATGGGCCACGACCTCCGCTGCCGTCCGGTACCCGGCCTCGACCGCCGTCTCGACCTGGGCGAGCCGGTTCGCACGGTGCGCGAGGTAGAACTCCACGGCCCCCTGGGCGTCCTCCAGGACCGGCCCGTGCCCCGGCAGGACCGTGTGCACCCCGTCGTCGACGGTCAGCGACCGCAGCCGCCGCAGCGAGTCCAGATAGTCCCCGAGCCGCCCGTCCGGGTGCGCGACCATCGTCGTCCCGCGCCCCAGGATCGTGTCGCCCGTGAGCACCGCCCCGTCGGCCGGCAGGTGGAAGGAGAGCGAGTCCGAGGTGTGCCCGGGCGTCGGGACGACCCGCAGCTCCAGGCCGCCGACCGTCACCACGTCCCCCGCGCCCAGGCCCTCGTCGCCGAGGCGCAGCGCCGGGTCGAGGGCCCGCACCGGCGTGCCGGTCAGCTCCGCGAAACGGCCCGCGCCCTCCGCGTGGTCCGGGTGGCCGTGGGTCAGCAGGGTCAGCGCGACCCGCTTGCCGAGCTTCTCGGCGGTGTCGATCACATGCCGCAGATGGGTCTCGTCGAGCGGACCCGGGTCGACGACGACGGCGAGGCCGGAGCCCGGCTCGGAGAGCAGCCAGGTGTTGGTGCCGTCGAGGGTCATCGCGGACGGGTTCGGCGCCAGGACGTTCACGGCGCGGTCGGTCGCGGGCCCGGAGACGACGAGCCCGCGCGGCTGGCCCGGCAGGGCGGCGGCGTCGCTCATGACTCACCCCCGACGGAGATGATCTTGGTGAACTCCTCGTGCCCCGGCCAGCTCAGGACCAGCTCGTCGCCCTCCAGGCGGGCCTGCGCGAGCACGGGGGTCATGTCCCGCTCCCCCGCCGCCGCCAGCGTCTCGGCGGCCGTCCCGTACGGCTCCAGGGTGCGCAGGGTCGAGATCGTCGGCGGCATCATCGTCAGCTCGCCCCGGTCGTAGCCTGCGGCGGCGTCCGCGGGGCGGATCCACACCGTGCGGTCCGCCTCCCCGGAGACGTCCCGGGTGAGCTGGCCGGCCGGGAGGGCCGCGACGAAGAACCAGGTGTCGTACCGGCGCTGCTCGAACTCCGGGGTGATCCAGCGGGCCCACGCGCCGAGCAGGTCCGAGCGCAGGACGAGCCCGCGCCGGTCCAGGAAGTCGGCGAAGGACAGCTCGCGGGCGACCAGCGCCTCCCGGTCCCGCTCCCAGTCCTCGCCGGTCGTGTCGCCGACGACGCCGTCCTCGGTCTCCCCGGCGAGCAGCACGCCCGCCTCCTCGAACGTCTCGCGGACGGCGGCGCAGACGACGGCCTGGGCCTGCGCCGGGTCGTCGAGGCCGAGCCGCGCCGCCCAGGTCTCCAGGGAGGGGCCCGCCCAGCGCACCGGCTGCTCGTCGCGCGGGTCGACACCGCCGCCCGGGTAGGCGTACGCACCGCCCGCGAAGGCCATGGAGGTGCGGCGGCGCAGCATGTGGACGTCGGGCCCGGCGCCCCCGTCCCGCAGCAGCAGGACGGTGGCGGCGCGCCGGGGCGCCACCGGGGTGAGCTCACCGGCGGCGAGGGCGCGGATGCGATCGGGCCACTCCGGCGGGTACCACTGACCGTTCGACTGCTTCGCCTGCTTCGGCTGACCATTCGACATGGCCGGATGCTATGCGCAAGCATCGGAATGCACGAGAGCCGGTTTCCCAGGGCTGTGGAAAACCGGCTCCGCACGTGCCTTCGGTGTCAGGCCTCGACGAGCTCGACCTGGACCTCGACCTCGACCGGCGCGTCGAGCGGCAGCACGGCGACGCCGACGGCGCTGCGGGCGTGCACGCCCTTCTCGCCGAGGATCTCGCCGAGCAGCTCGCTCGCGCCGTTGATGACGGCGGGCTGACCGGTGAAGTCGGCGGCGGAGGCGACGAAGCCGACGACCTTCACGACGCGCTTGATGCGGTCGAGGTCACCGGCGACCGACTTCACGGCCGCGAGCGCGTTCAGCGCGCAGGTGGCGGCCAGTTCCTTGGCCTCCTCGGGCGTGACCTCGGCGCCGACCTTGCCGGTCACCGGAAGCTTGCCCGCCACCATCGGGAGCTGGCCCGAGGTGTACACGTACACGCCGGACTGCACGGCCGGCTGGTAGGACGCGAGCGGCGGCACGACCTCGGGCAGCGTCAGCCCGAGTTCGGCGATCCGCGCCTCGACGGCCCCGCTCACGACTTGGCCCGCTTCAGGTAGGCCACGAGCTGCTCGGGGTTGTTCGGCCCGGGCACGACCTGGACGAGCTCCCAGCCGTCCTCGCCCCAGGTGTCCAGAATCTGCTTGGTCGCGTGCACCAGAAGCGGCACCGTGACGTACTCCCACTTGGTCATGGGCCCGACTGTATCCGCTGCCGCGGGGCTCCTCTCCGAGGTGGCCCCCACAGGGCCCCTAGGGGTCTTCTCCGGGGCGGCCTCCTGATTGCGCGCGGCCGCCAGTGGTTAGGCTCGACAGCGTGAGCAGGCTCCAGGTCGTCAGCGGCAAGGGCGGTACCGGTAAGACGACGGTCGCCGCCGCCCTCGCCCTCGCCCTCGCGACGGAGGGGAAGCGGACTCTCCTCGTCGAGGTCGAAGGCAGACAGGGCATCGCACAGCTCTTCGAGACGGAAGCCCTTCCGTACGAGGAGCGCAAGATCGCCGTCGCGCCGGGCGGCGGCGAGGTGTACGCGCTGGCGATCGACGCCGAGCGCGCGCTCCTCGACTACCTCCAGATGTTCTACAAGCTGGGCAGTGCGGGGCGGGCCCTGAAGAAGCTCGGCGCGATCGACTTCGCGACGACGATAGCGCCGGGCGTCCGGGACGTGCTGCTGACCGGCAAGGCGTGCGAGGCGGTGCGGCGGCGGGAGAAGGACGGCCGTCCCGTCTACGACCACGTGGTCATGGACGCGCCGCCGACCGGGCGCATCACGCGCTTCCTCAACGTGAACGACGAGGTGGCGGGCCTGGCCAGGATCGGCCCGATACACAACCAGGCGCAGGCCGTCATGCGGGTCCTCAAGTCCCCGGAGACGGCGGTGCATCTGGTGACCCTCCTTGAGGAGATGCCGGTCCAGGAGACCGCGGACGGCATCGCGGAGCTGCGGGCCGCGGAACTGCCGGTGGGCAGGGTCGTGGTGAACATGGTCCGGCCGCACGTCCTCGACGAGGCGGCGGTACGGGCCGCCTCCGGCGACCACCGGGACGCGATCGCGCGGACCCTGGCCTCCGTGGGCGTGAAGGGCGGCACGCGCCTGGTCGAGCCCCTCCTCGACCAGGCGGCCGAGCACGCGCGGCGGGTGGAGCTGGAGCGGACGCAGCGCGCGGTCCTGGACGGCGTCGGCGTCCCCTCGTACGAGCTGCCCTTCCTCGGGGACGGGGCGGACATCGCCGGGCTCTACCGGCTGGCGAAGGAACTGCGGAAGCAAGGGGTGGGCGCGTGACGGAGAAAGCGGGCGCCGAGCCGGAGGACGGGAAGACGGAGGCGGGAGCGGCCGGAGCCGCCGCGGACGGGACCGGCGCCGGAGCCGCGTCCGGCGCGGACGGGGCCGGCGCCGCAGCCGCCTCCGCCGTGGACGGGACGGACACCGGATCGGCTGCCGCGTCGCGCGGCGCGGCTGGTGTCGCCGAAGCCGACTCCGAGCCCGAGCCCGGGCTCGACCGGGTCCCCGTGCTGGAGCTCGACCCGCTGCTCGACGACCGGGGTACCCGGATCATCGTCTGCTGCGGCGCGGGCGGGGTCGGCAAGACGACCACGGCGGCGGCCCTCGGTGTGCGGGCGGCGGAGCGGGGCCGGCGGGTCGTCGTGCTCACCATCGACCCGGCGCGCCGGCTCGCCCAGTCCATGGGCATCGACTCGCTCGACAACACGCCGCGGAAGGTCGACGGCATCAAGGGCTCCGACGGCGGCGAACTGCACGCCATGATGCTGGACATGAAGCGGACCTTCGACGAGATCGTCGAGGCGCACGCGGATCCCGAGCGGGCGCGGGCGATCCTGGAGAACCCCTTCTACCAGTCCCTGTCGGCCGGGTTCGCCGGCACGCAGGAGTACATGGCGATGGAGAAGCTGGGCCAGCTGCGGGCCCGCGACGAGTGGGACCTGATCGTCGTCGACACGCCGCCGTCCCGGTCCGCGCTGGACTTCCTTGACGCGCCCAAGCGGCTCGGGTCGTTCCTCGACGGAAAGTTCATCAAGCTGCTCATGGCGCCGGCGAAGGTGGGCGGCCGGGCCGGGATGAAGTTCCTCAACGTCGGCATGTCGATGATGACGGGGACGCTGGGGAAGCTGCTGGGGGGTCAGTTCCTGAAGGACGTGCAGACGTTCGTGGCGGCGATGGACACGATGTTCGGCGGTTTCCGGACCCGCGCGGACGCCACGTACAAGCTGCTCCAGGCGCCGGGCACGGCCTTCCTCGTGGTCGCGACGCCGGAGCGGGACGCGCTGCGCGAGGCCGCGTACTTCGTGGAGCGGCTGGCCGCAGAGGAGATGCCGCTCGCGGGTCTCGTCCTCAACCGCGTCCACGGCAGTGGCGCCGCCCGGCTGTCGGCCGAGCGGGCGCGGGCCGCCGCGGAAAATCTTGACGAGGGGCGCATTGTGGATCAGGGGGGCGGGAAGGCTGGACTGCGTGGCTCCCCGGCCACCGAACCCGAGCACGAGCCCGAGCCGAACGATCTCGCCACCGCCGCCGCACTGCCCGTACCCGAGGCTGCCCCCACAGCCGAACCGGCAGCACAGGAATCAGACGTACGTCATCTCACCGCGGGACTTCTGCGCCTGCATGCCGAGCGCATGCGGGTGCTCGCGCGTGAGCAGCGCACGCGCGACCGCTTCACCGCGCTCCACCCCGAGGTGGCGGTGGCCGAAGTGGCCGCCCTGCCCGGCGATGTGCACGACCTCGCCGGGCTGCGGGCCATCGGTGACCGGCTCACGGCGGGGCGGATGCCCTCGGCCTGAGCCGTCTCGCGTACGAGTACCCGTATCCGTACTCGTACCCGTACCCGTCCTCGTTGTTCTCCCACCCGTGTCTCGTACGGGCCGGGGCGCTGGACCCGTCTCCCGTACGGGTCGGGGCCGGCGTCGGGGCTAGCCGACCGCGGCGTACGCCTCGTAGGTCGCGTCGTCCTCGATCGCGACGGGCAGGAGGCCCGCTCCCCGCTCGTACTCCGTGCGCGCGGTCTCCAGGAGCCGGCGCCACGAGGTCACGGTCGGCCTCCGGCGCAGCAGTGCACGGCGCTCGCGCTCCGTCATGCCGCCCCACACACCGAACTCCACGCGGTTGTCGAGGGCGTCGGCGAGGCACTCGGTCCGCACCGGGCATCCGGTGCACACCGCCTTTGCCCTGTTCTGCGCCGCTCCCTGCACGAAAAGTTCATCCGGATCGGTAGTGCGGCAGGCCGCCTGCGCACTCCAGTCAGCTACCCAGCCCATACCGGCGCCGTCCTCTCCCGAATCGAGGCTCCCCCACGGCGGCAGCGGCATATTCACCGCTGCCAGTTGGGACGTTACGGAAGGTGGGCACAGCGCAACACCCCCTTCGGGCCCAATCTTGAATGGTCCGAACGGACTATGCGTGCGCGTCAGATCACCCAGGGGAGTGATCGAAGGACATGCGTGTGATAGCGGACATACCGCGCAGATATGCCCTTCTTCACCGGGGCCTCTTGGGGCACCGTGTGACGCATGAGCCGGAACCGGACACGAGCTTCCCGTGTTTCGGGGTCACGGGAATTCATACCGATGTCACGCACGGGTCTTGATGCGAGACCGCACTGCTGTGACAGTTGGGAGCAGCTTAGGCCAAGGCATATACGCGTGTCCGGCGAATGAGAACGTAGGCTGCCCCCATGGCAAAGAAGCGCTCGGGCGGTGGTCTGACCGGGACCCAGCAGGCCGCCAAGTTCCTCGGTGTCAGTGTGCTCGCCGGAACCGTGCTGGCGGGCATCGCCCTGCCCGCGGCCGGTGCACTCGGGCTGGCCGCGAAGGGCACGGTGGAGGGGTTCGACGAGATCCCGTCCAACCTGAAGACCCCACCGCTGAGTCAGCGCACCACCATCCTGGACGCCGAGGGCGGTCTCATCGCCACGGTGTACTCGCGGGACCGGAAGGTCGTGCCGATCGACCGGATCTCCCCGTACATGCAGAAGGCGATCGTCGCGATCGAGGACGGCCGCTTCTACGAGCACGGTGCGATCGACCTCAAGGGCGTGCTGCGCGCCATCAACCGCAACGCGCAGTCGGGCGGGGTCGCGCAGGGCGCGTCCACGCTGACCCAGCAGTACGTGAAGAACGTCTTCGTCGAGGAGGCCGGTGACGACCCCGAGAAGGTCGCGCAGGCCACCCAGCAGACCATCGGCCGCAAGGTCCGCGAGCTGAAGTTCGCGATCCAGGTCGAGGAGGAGCTGGGCAAGAAGAAGATCCTGGAGAACTACCTCAACATCACGTTCTTCGGGCAGCAGGCCTACGGCATCGAGGCCGCCTCCCAGCGGTACTTCTCCAAGCACGCCGCCGACCTGGACCTGGGCGAGGCGGCGATGATGGCGGGTCTCGTCCAGTCGCCGAGCCGCTACGACCCGATCAACGACATCCAGGAAGCCACCAAGCGCCGCAACACGGTCCTCCAGCGGATGGCCGACGTGAAGGACATCAGCCAGGCCGAGGCGGACGCCGCCAAGGCCAAGCCGATCAAGCTGAAGGTGAAGACCCCGAAGAACGGCTGCATCACCGCCGTCGACGGCGCCGGCTTCTTCTGCGACTACGTCCGCAAGACGATCCTCAACGACCCGACCTTCGGCAAGACGGCCGAGGAGCGCCAGAAGCTGTGGAACCTCGGTGGTCTCACCATCAGGACCACGCTCGACCCGCGCGCGCAGGCCGCCGCCAACGAGGCCGCCATCGCGAAGGTCAACAAGGACGACCCGGTCGCCGCCTCGGTGGTGCAGGTCCAGCCCAAGACCGGCCGCATCCTGTCGATGGGCCAGTCCCGCCCGTACGGCCTGGACCAGAAGCAGCACCAGACGACGCTGAACCTCGCCGTCGGCAGCAAGATGGGCGGCACGACGTACGGCTTCCAGGTCGGCTCGACGTTCAAGCCGATCACCGCCGCCGCGGCGCTGGAGAAGGGCATCAGCCCGGCGACGAGCTTCAACGACCCGGCACAGATCAACATCTCCGAGAGCGAGTACACCCGCTGCGACGGCAAGCCCGCGGGTTACGCGAACTGGGAGGTGAACAACGAGATGAAGTCGGAGAAGGGCGTCTTCGACATGACGAGCGCCCTCGGCAAGTCCATCAACACCTACTTCGCCAAGCTGGAGCAGATGGCCGGCCTCTGCGAGACGCTGACGATGGCCAAGAACGTCGGCTACGAGCGCGAGCTGGGCAAGCCCCTCAAGCAGATCCCGTCCGCCACCCTCGGCAGCGCGGAGAGCACCCCGCTCGACATGGCGTCCGTCTACGCGACCTTCGCCAACCGCGGCATCTACTGCACCCCGATCGCCATCGAGTCGATCAAGGCCGCCAACGGCGACAAGCTGAACGTGCCCCAGACGAAGTGCACGCGCGCCATGAGCGACCGGACCGCCGACACCATCAACCAGATGCTGAAGGGTGTCGTCGAGGACGGCACCGGTACGCGGGCCGGTCTCAGCGACCGCGACAACGCGGGCAAGACCGGTACGACCAACGACCGCAAGGACGCCTGGTTCGTCGGCTACACCCCGAACCTGTCCACCGCCGTCTGGGTCGGTGACGACGTCGGCGAGAAGAAGTCGATGTACGACATCACCATCGGCGGCGAGTACTACGACAAGGTCTGCGGTGGCTGCCTCCCCGGCCCGATCTGGAAGATCGCGATGACGGGCGCCCTGGACGCCGGCGAGACCCCGAGCTTCGTCCCCGTCTCCGTGCCGCGGGCCGAGAAGCCCAAGGACCCGGAGAAGGAGGGCGACGAGGGCCCGAACAAGCCCCGCAAGCCCAGCGACAAGCCCGGCGACACCGACCCGACGAGCCCGATCCCCGGCGTCACGTTCCCGACGGACCTGCTCGGCGGCGGCGACGGACGCGGCAACGGCAGGCCCGGCCGCTGACGACCGGTCCGATACGAGGAAGGGCACCCCACCTGACCGGTGGGGCGCCCTTCCTCGTACGTACGCGAGCGGCGCGTACCGCGCGGATCAGCCCGCGAGCAGCTTCTTCACGGCGGCGGCGACGCGGCCGCCCTCGGCCTGGCCCGCCACCTTCGGGTTCACGATCTTCATGACGGCGCCCATGGCACGCGGCCCCTCGGCGCCCGCGGCCTTCGCCTCCTCGACGGCCGCCGCGACGATGGAGTCGAGCTCCTCGTCGCTGAGCTGCTTCGGCAGGTACGCGTCGAGGATGAGGCCCTCGGCCTTCTCGCGCTCGGCGGACTCGGGGCGACCGCCCTTGGCGAAGGCGTCCGCGGCCTCGCGGCGCTTCTTCGCCTCCTTCGCGATCACCTTCTGCACCTCGTCGTCGGAGAGTTCGCGCTTCGTCGTGCCCGCGACCTCCTCCTTCGTGATCGCGGTGATGGTGAGCCGCAGGGTCGAGGAGCGCAGTTCGTCGCGCTCCCGGATCGCGGCGTTGAGGTCGTCCTGGAGCTTCGCCTTGAGCGTGGTCATGGGGTCAAGTGTGGCAGGTGCCCCACCCGTACCGCCCGCGCATTTCGGCTCAGCGGGTCTGCGACGATAAGGGGATGCGCGCACGGTACGGGATCCCCCTGAAGATCACGGCAGGCCTCACGGCGACGGCTGCGGCCGGACTCGTCTACGCGGCAGGCTTCGAGGCCCGCTCCTTCCGGCTCCGCCGGGTGACCATCCCCGTCCTCCCGCGCGGCATGCGCGACCTGCGGGTCCTCCAGGTCTCCGACATCCACATGGTGAGCGGCCAGCGCAAGAAGCGCGCCTGGCTGCAGTCGCTCGCGGGCCTCCGCCCCGACTTCGTCGTCAACACCGGCGACAACCTCTCCGACACCAAGGCCGTGCCGGAGCTCCTCGACGCGCTCGGGCCGCTGATGGAGTTCCCCGGGGTGTACGTCTTCGGCTCCAACGACTACTACGGGCCCCGGCTGAGCAACCCGGCCCGCTACCTCAAGGAGAAGGCCCAGGGCCGGCACGGGCTCAACGGCAACAAGCCGGTCGTCGGCGCCGTCCACAACCCCTGGGAGGGAATGCGGGACGCCTTCGACGCGGCGGGCTGGGTGAACCTCACCAACACCCGCGGCCGCCTCAAGCTGCCACAGGCCGAGCTCGCCTTCACCGGCCTGGACGACCCGCACATCAAGCGGGACCGGTACGAGCGGGTCGCCGGCGGCCCCGACACGTCGGCCGACTTCACGGTGGGCGTCGTCCACGCCCCGTACCTGCGCTCGCTCGACTCCTTCACGGCCGACGGCTACGAGCTGATCCTCGCCGGCCACACCCACGGCGGGCAGCTGTGCATCCCCTTCTACGGGGCGCTCGTCACCAACTGCGACCTCGACACGGACCGGGTCAAGGGGCTCTCCACGCACACGGTCGCCGAGCGGACCTCCTACCTCCACGTCTCGGCCGGCTGCGGCACCAACCGGTACACCCCGGTCCGCTTCGCCTGCCCGCCCGAGGCCACCCTGCTCACCCTGACGGCGCGCGCCTGAGCGCTTACGGTGGGGGCATGATCACGCCCTCCAGCGCGGCCGTGCCGGACTCCGCCGTCATACCTCCCGACCGCCGCCGCCCCTGGGCGGCGGCCTTCCGGGGCCTGATCGCCGCGTCCGCGGCGACGGGCCTGGTCATCGAGTGCGTGTATGGCGACGTGCTCGTCGTCCTGAGCTTCTTCACCATCTGGACCAACATCCTGGTCGCCGTCGTCCTCGGCCTGGGCGCCGTCCGCGCCTGGACCCGTCGCCCGCCGCTGCCCGCGGTGTGGACCGGCGGAGTCCTGCTCTGCATCTCCGTCGTCGGCCTCGTCTTCCACCTGGTCCTCGACAACGAGGCGAGCGAGTTCAACCAGGCCGCCGAGATCGCCCGGCTCACCGGCGCGAAGGCGGTCGCGAACCAGCTCCTGCACACCGTGACCCCGCTCGGCACGGCCCTCGACTTCCTGCTGCTCACCGCGCCGGGAGCCCTCCGGTGGCGCCACGCGGCCCAGTGGCTGGCGGCCCCGGGCCTCTACCTCGCCTTCGCCCTGGTCCGCGGCGAGCTGATCTCCCCCGACGCGCCGACCCGCTACACGTACCCGTTCCTCGACGTCACGGTCCACGGCTACGCCGGCGTCCTCACCAACGCCGTCGTCCTCGGCGCGGCCTTCTACCTCCTCGGTCTCGCGATCGTCGGCCTGGACCGCATCCGACCTGCGCCGCGGCCCTCCGAATACCGGATTTCGTCTGAGCGCGCGCGTGGGCTAAAGTAAGCGATGTCGCCGCGACGGGAAGACCACAGCAGCGACATCGGGGTGTAGCGCAGCTTGGCAGCGCGCTTCGTTCGGGACGAAGAGGTCGTGGGTTCAAATCCCGCCACCCCGACAGCCGCAAGACCCTCAGGGGCCTGATCCGCGAAAGCGGGTCGGGCCCCTGAGGCGTTTCCGGGGAATCTTCTGAGGGGAGCCGGGCCCGCTTCGGGGGCGCCCGGCGGCGCCCCCGGGGGCCGGCGTCTAGATCACCGGCGGGCGGCCCAGGCGGGTCATGTGGAGGACCGTCGTCCAGCGCATCGGGGCGCGGGGGCCGCAGGAGTGGCGGACGCCTTCCGCGAAGCCGGCGAACCAGGCCTTGAGGCCCGGCAGGGAGCGGGTGCGGGCCAGGGTGAGCAGGGTCCAGACACCCAGGTAGACGGGGACGAGGAGGGCCGGCAGGTTGCGCTTGGCCAGCCAGACGCGGTTGCGGGCGGTCATCCGGTAGTAGACGGCGTGCCGGGCCGGGCTGGTCTTCGGGTGCTGGAGGAGGAGCTCCGGCGCGTACAGGACCTTCCAGCCCGCGTCGAGGGCCCGCCAGGCGAGGTCGGTCTCCTCGTGGGTGAAGAAGAAGTCCTCCGGCCAGCCGCCGATCCGGTCGAGCATCGCCATCGACAGGCCGTGGCCGCCGCCGAGGAAGGTGGTGACCTCGCCGCCGCGCAGCGGGTCCTTCGCCCCGAGGCGCGGGATGTGCCGGCGCTGGGTCTCGCCGGTCTCGTCGGCGATGCGGAACGAGACGATGCCGAGCGCCGGGTCCGCCTCGTACAGGTCGGCGAGGCGGCGGAAGACGTCCTTGTCGACGAGGAGGCCGTCGTCGTCGAGGTCCACGACGATGTCCACGTCGCCGAACGCGCGCAGCGTCTCGATGGCGACGTTCCGGCCGCCCGAGACGCCCCGGTTCTCGGGGAGTTCGACGCCGGTCACGCCCTCGGGCAGGGCCGGCAGCGACCCGGTGCCGTTGCCGACGACGACGATCCGGGCGGCGGGCTCGTCCTGGCCCGCCACGGCGTCGAGCAGCGCCCGCAGCTCGGCGGGGCGCGTGCCCATCGTCAGTACCGCCACACCTACGCGCGGTCGCGCCACGGCCCACTCCGTTCCCTGTTCACGGTTCACCGGAACTCGCTCCGGGCCGCGATGCTAACCGGCCGGGGACACCTTCCGTTCACCCGGACCACGGGTGTCGTGCACCGCGCGGGAGCCCTGAGGGGGGAGCGCGGCGAGAGGTGCCGCGGCGCGGCTCTACGCTGGTTCTCTTCCGTCAGATTGATCGATCGTCGAAAGGGTGGTCTCCAGGTGCTGGTCGCGGACCGATATCGGCTTCATGTGTGTATCGGCCGGGGCGGCATGGGCGAGGTGTGGCAGGCCACCGACGAGGTCCTGGGCCGGCCGGTGGCCGTGAAGCTGATGCTGGCGCACTCGACCGACCCCTCCGCCGGTGACCGCTTCCGCCTGGAGGCGCAGACCGCCGCGCGGCTGAGTCACCCGCACGTGGTGGGCGTCTTCGACTTCGGCACCTGGGACGGAAAGCTGTTCCTGGTCATGGAGTTGGTGGAGGGCGACAGCCTTCAGGGGAACCCGTCCGATCCGCTGATCCTGCCCGCCGAGCGGGTCGCGGTCGTCGCCGCGCACGCCGCCGCCGGGCTCGCGGCCGCGCACCGGCAGGGCGTGGTGCACCGGGACATCAAGCCGGGGAACCTGCTCGTCGATGCCGAAGGCACCGTCAAACTCGCCGACTTCGGCATCGCCCGGTTCGTCGACGACCCCTCGGCCGCGCTCACGACGACGGGTCAGATCGTGGGCACGGGGCTCTATCTCGCGCCCGAACGGGCCCTCGGGCAGCCCGCGTCGCCCGCCTCCGACGTGTACTCGCTCGGCTGCGTCCTCTACCAACTGCTCACGGGCAGACCCCCGTTCCGCGCGGACACCGCGACCGCCCTGCTGTACCAGCACATCGACACCGCGCCGATGCCGCCGAGCCGGCTCGGGGCCGCGCTGCCGCCCGACTTCGAGACGTACCTGCTGAGCCTGCTCGCCAAGCAGCCGGAGCAGCGGCCCTCGGCGCAGGCGATCTCGGACTGGTTCTCCTCCGGCGCCTGGCGCTCCTACCCCGGGGCCGCCCCGGTCCGGCCTCGGCCGCCTCACCAGCAGGCCGCTCCCCATCGGCCCGCCGGGCCCGCGCCCATGCCCATGCCGGCGCCGGTGCACACGCCCGCGCCGACGCCGCCTCCGATGAACCGGCCGCCGACGACCCGGCCCGCGCCCGCCGCCTCGCGGCGTCAGAGCCGGCCGAGCACCGGCGGCGCGCTCGCGGAGCTGTCCCGGCGCCGGCCGCGCAAGACGGCCGCGGTGGCCGGGGCCATCGCCTTCGTCGTCTTCCTGATCATCGGGATGGCCTGGCTGTCCTGACCGGCCTGGGCCCCTCAGTACAGTCTCGGCGCCATCACGTGCGGCTCCTCGTCCGCCTCCGCGAGGAGCATGCAGCGCGGTACGCCGGGTCCCGGGGTCGCCCGCACGGTCACCGGCGTCGGCGGGTCGGTCGGCAGCTCGATCGAGAGGGTCACGGGCCGGTCGGCGCGAGTGGTGGCGTGGCCGGTCTCCTTGCCGTCGACGAGGACCTCGACGACCGGGGTGTGCCCGGTCTGGACGGTCGCGGAGACCGAGTGGCCGAGGTAGTCGATGTGGAAGTGGTGCCGTGCCCTCATGGGCCACCTCCGGACCGCAGAAGTGGGACGCGTGCCGGTCGGGGACGCGTACCTCCAGCCTAGGCACGGTGCGGCGGTCCCGCCCGCTCCGAAGTGCGGCCGTAGTACCCCGGTGTTCAGATGGACCGGTACGCCGATCACCGCCCGCACGCGGAACGGAGCGCCTCGCACATGAGCGACACCCTGCCCTCCTTCGAGGACACGACCGACTTCGACGACGCGGACCGGGGCTTCCTCGGCGCGCTCGTCCCCGGTGTGGTGACGGCCGCCGACGGCCGTGTGATCTGGGACAACGACGCCTACGCCTTCCTCAAGGGCGACTGTCCGGACACCGCGCACCCCAGTCTGTGGCGGCAGGGACAGCTCTGCGCCCGCCAGGGCCTGTACGAGGTCACCACGGGCATCTACCAGGTGCGCGGCCTGGACATCTCCAACATGACGCTCGTCGAGGGCGAGCGCGGCGTGATCGTCATCGACCCGCTGATCTCGGTGGAGACGGCGGCCGCCGGCCTGGCGCTCTACAAGGAGCACCGGGGTGACCGGCCGGTCACCGGCGTGATCTACACCCACTCGCACGGCGACCACTTCGGCGGGGTCCGCGGCGTCCTGCCGGCCGGCACCGAGGAGGGCGTCCCGATCCTCGCCCCCGCCGGCTTCCTGGAGCACGCGGTCAGCGAGAACGTGTACGCGGGCACGGCGATGACCCGGCGGGCGAGCTACATGTACGGCGTCGGCCTCCGGAAGGCCCCCGACGGCCAGATCGGCGTGGGCCTCGGCCAGGGCACCTCCACCGGCACCATCAGCCTGATCCCGCCGACCGTGGACATCACGGAGACCGGGCAGCAGGAGACGGTCGACGGGGTGCGGATCGTCTTCCAGCTGACGCCGGGCACCGAGGCCCCGTCCGAGATGAACTTCCTCTTCCCCGACCACCGCGCCCTGTGCCTGGCGGAGAACGCCACCCACAATATGCACAACGTGCTCACGCTGCGCGGCGCGGTCGTGCGCGACTCCCGGATCTGGGCGAACTACCTGGACGAGGCGATCGAGTACTTCAACGGGCGGTACGACGTCGGCTTCGCGTCCCACCACTGGCCCACCTGGGGCCACGACAACGTGGTCCGGTTCCTGTCCGAGCAGCGCGACCTCTACGCCTACCTGCACGACCAGACCCTCCGGCTGCTCAACGAGGGGTACACCGGCGTCGAGATCGCCGAGCGGATCGAGCTGCCGCCGGCCCTGCGGAAGGCCTGGCACGCCCGCGGCTACTACGGCTCCCTCAGCCACAACAGCAAGGCGGTCTACCAGCGGTACCTCGGCTGGTACGACGGCAACCCGGCCCATCTGTGGGAGCACCCGCCCGTGGAACTCGCGCAGCGGTACGTGGACGTGGCCGGCGGCCCCGCCGAGGCGCTCGCCAAGGCCCGCCGGTACGCCGAGACCGGCGATCCGCGCTTCGCCGCCACCCTCCTCAACCACCTGGTCTTCGCCGATCCCGGGAACGAGGAGGCGAAGCAGGCCCTCGCCGCGGTGTACGAGGAGCTGGGGTACGGCTCCGAGAACGCCACCTGGCGGAACTTCTACCTGCGCGGCGCCCAGGAGCTCCGGCAGGGCGTCACGGGCGAGATGGTCGATACGACCAACCCGGAGATGGCGATGGCCCTCACCGTCCCGATGCTGATCGACTCCGTCGCCATCGCGATCGACGGGCCGCGCGCCTGGGACGACGACCTGACGATCGACCTGGTCCTCCTGGACGGCACCACGGACGCGGGCGAGCGGCGGCGGCTCACCCTGCACAACGGCGCACTCACCCACCGGGTGGTCGCCGAGCCCCGGACGCCCGCCGGACTGACCCTCACCCTGGGCAAGGCCCAGCTGCTCGGCCTCCTCGCGGGGAAGAGCCTCCAGGAGCTCGGGATCGGGGTGGAGGGCGATCCGGCCCTGCTCGCCCGCCTCTTCTCGTACGTGACGAAGCCCGACGCCCGCTTCCCGATCGTCACTCCGTAGACCCTCTGTGAGGAGGCCCCGATGGACCGCGCTCAGCGCCCCGTCCACACCAGGACGCCCAGCAGGATCAGCATCAGGCAGATTCCCAGGTTGACCACCTTGTACTGGAGGAAGACCGCGGCGAACTCGCGGATCGTCGCCGAGGGCCAGAAGTAGGCGGCGGTCGGCGAGCCGACCACCTGTCCGTCGATCCCCGCCTTCCGGGCCATCAGGGCGGCCCGGAAGGCGTGGAAGTTGTTGGTGACGATCACGCAGGAGGAGCCCGGCCGGTCCCGCTCCATCAGCTCCCTGCTGAACAGCATGTTCTCCTCGGTCGTGCGCGAGCGGTCCTCGCGCACGACCGCCTCGGCAGGGAAACCGCGGTCGGTCAGGTAGGCCGCCATCGCGTGGGACTCCGGCAGCTCCTCGTCGGGCCCCTGTCCGCCCGAGGTGATGAGGACGGGCGCGTCCCCGTCGCGCGCCGCCAGCGTCTCGTACACCTGTCTGCCCCGGTCCAGACGGCTCGCGAGCAGCGGCGGCACCCGCCGGCCCCCGATCAGGCCGGAGCCCAGGACCACGACGTAGTCGGCGTCGCGGCGGAGCCGCATCCGGCCGTACAGGAACGCGTAGCCGACGAAGCAGAGGAAGAGGAACGAGACGTAGCCGAGCACCAGCAGGGTGGTGCTCGTGAGCAGGCCCAGGATCCACGAGCCGGTGGCGGCCGTCGCCACGGCGAGGCCCATCACCCCGAACATGCCGAGTCCGGCGAGCAGCGCGAGCAGGTTGGCCGGGCGTCTGCCCTCCTTGCGGACCATCTTCACGCCGTTCGCGCAGAGCAGCCCGGCGAGGACGACCGGCCCGAGACCGAGCACGAGCAGCACGAGCACCATGAGGGTCTCGGCGAGCCCGGGGCGGGTCTCGTCGATCCCGAAGAGGAGACCGATGCCGAGGAAGGTGACGGCGAGACCGAGGTACACGGCGTTGCCGAAGCGGCGCCGGTCGCGCCGCACACCGACCCCGAAGAGCAGTAGAAAAACGGCAGCTACGACGAAGGCGAACATTCCGACATCGTAGGCATCGACACCGACAACGGACCGGCCACCGACCGCCGCCCTGTGGACAACCCCGTACTACAACTCCCCCGCCAGCGCGAACAGGCCGCGCCTCGCGCCCTCTTCGTACGCGCTCCGCAGCTCCGGGTCGACGAGCAGCGCCCCGAGGGCCTCCTCGCCGCGGGCCCGGGTGACCAGGCAGTACTCCGCCGGCCGGTACGAGGAGTCGAAGACCGAGGTCCGCAACAGGTCGACCGCGCCCAGGAGATGGGCCGCCTCGTCGTGCCTCCCCTCCAGCGCCCGCATCTGCGCCAGGAGTTCCGCCGCGCAGGCCGCGCCCACCGCGGAACCGAGCCGCAGATGCTCGCGCAGGGCCCGCATGGCGTACTCCGCGGCCCGCTTCCGCTCCCCGTCCCAGGCGCCGAGTTCGGCCCGCACGTGGTACGCCCAGGCCTCGGCGAACATGTCACGCCCCACCCAGGCCCGCCGGCTCTCGCGGTCCAGATCCCCCTGGTCCAGCGCCTCCTGCGCGGCCTCCGGGTCGGAGCGGCACAGGGAGAGCGCGAGCCCGACCCAGCAGGCCCGCCGGGTCGGCCCGAACTCCGGGTGCTCCTCCATCAGGGCCAGCGCCTCCCGGAATTCGGCCGCCGCCGCGCGCGAACGCCCCTGGTAGAGGGCGGTCGCGCCGCGCAGATGGGCCAGGAGCGCCAGACATCGCTCGTCGCCGTCCCGTACGGCCGCCGCCCAGGCCTGGGCGAGGAGCGGGTCGGCGTCCTCGGGGCGGCCCGACTCCAGCTCCAGGAAGGCCGCGAGCCACAGGGCGCGGGCGGACGGCGGTCCGGCGTGCAGGCTGAGGGCGTGCCTCAGCCGGGTGCGGCCCTCGGCGATCCGCCCGCAGGCCACCCACAGGAACCACAGGGAGACGGCGATCTCGACGGACGTCTCGGCCTCGGCGTTCGGCGAGAGCGGCGCGGTCGTCGGGTCCATGGCGGCGGCCAGGTCGGGGAGTTCGCGCAGCGCGAGGTCCCGCGCGTCGAGCTGCCGGCCCCGCTGCCACCAGTCGGCGGCCCGCCTGGCCACCTTCACGCACCACCTGCGGTGGTGCAGGAGGACGGCCCAGCGCTCACCGCGCGCGGTGAGCCGGCGGGCGCCGACGGCCCGCATCGGGTGCGGCATCCAGTACCGGGGCAGACCGTCCTCGCCGTCGAAGAGGTCGTCGACGGGCAGGAGGGCGAGCGGCGCGAGCCGGTCGAGGACCGTCTGGATCTCCCCCGCGGGCAGCGTTCCGGAGGCGCAGACCTCGCGGACCGCCTCCCGGCCGAAGGCGCCCTCGAAGACGGAGAGCCGCTCCCACAGGAGCCGCTCGGCCGGGCCGCAGCTCTCGTAGCCGCGCTCGGCCGCGGCGATCTGGTCGAGGCCGACCGACTCGCCCCACAGACGTTCGGTCTCCGGTGGTTCTCCTGTCCACATGTGGTCCAGCCCCCGTGTCACTTCTCCGCCCTTCTCCTGTGACATAGGACGGATTTAATGGAAATCGGCCAGGTTCGCGGCTTGAATGCATGAGCCCTGGTCCACATCCTGGGGCCTTCCCGTGCCCACGCCCAGGGTTTCCCCGGGATCGACCAAGGAGGCACATGCATACCAGGGAATCCGTCCTCGGGGAGGTGGATCTGGCGCTGATCCACGCACTGCAGATAGCGCCGCGCGCCAGCTGGACCCAGCTCTCCGCCGTGCTCGCCGTGAGCCCCGACACCCTCGCCCGGCGCTGGGAGACCCTCACCGCCGGCGGGTACGCGTGGAGTTCGATGCTCACCGCCCGCCGCGGCACGGAAGCCACCCTCTACGCGTGGGTCGAGCTGGAGTGCGTCGCCGGCGACGCCGAGACCACCGCGATCGAGCTCGCGGAGGACCCGTACACCCTCGGCGTCCACCAGGTGACCGGCGACTCCGATCTGATCCTGCTCGTCAACTGCCCCGATCTCCAAGCCCTCGACGGCTATCTCGCCGGCCGGGTGCGGCGGCTCCCCGGGGTGCTCAGGGCCCGCACACAGGTCGTCACCCAGCTCCACAACCGGCCGTACCGCTCGCGGATCGAGCAGCTCACCCCCGGGCAGGCGCAGCACCTCGCCGAACTCACCGGCGCCGAACGGCGGATCCGGACCACGCGCGCGTACCCGCACGTCACGGAGCTGGACCAGCGGATCGTCGCGGAGCTGGCGGGGGACGCCCGGCGCAGCGCCGCCGAGCTGGCCCGGCAGTGCGGCACGAGCGAGTCGACCGTACGCCGCAGGCTGGAGGCCCTCGGCGCGTCCGGCGCCTGCCACCACCACTGTCTGCCCGCACCGCGGTTCTCGGGGCGCCCGGTGTGGGCGCTGGTCACGGCGGACGTACCGCCCCTGGACGTGGCCGAGTCGGTGGCCTCCCTCGGCAGGCTGCGCCAGACGCGCGTGGTCACCTCGGTCACCGGGCGGCACAACCTGGCCCTCGCCATGTGGCTCCGTACGGTCGAGGAACTCCACGACGTGACGGCGGCCCTCGTGCGGGCGGCGCCGGCGCTGCGGATCACGGGCACCGCGGTGTCCCTGCGCACCCACAAGATCGGCGCGCAGGTCCTCGGCGCGGACGGCAGGCGCACCCACCACATACGGCCCTCCACGGCCCCCTGACAGGCCGCCGGGGGCGTGTTCTGATGGAGGGCATGGAGTTCGCCGTGTTCGTGACGCTGCCCGGTCTGGTCATCCTGCTGACCGTGATCGCCTTCGCCGACCAGATCCTCCGCATGACCGGACGCGGCAGGCGCACCGGACAGGTCTCCTCGACGGGCTTCGAGCAGCTGCACGCCACCTTTTCGCAGGGCAAGCAGAACGAGCTCAAGGAGCGGCAGAGCGCCCTCGTGCTGCGCGACGACGAGGAGGACGGCGCCCCGCCGCGCCACTCGACGGTGGACCTCGGCGGCGGGCGGGCCGTCGGCCGCGTCGAGCGGTGAGCGGGACGGGCGGGCCGTCATCCGCGTCGAACGGTGAGCGGGACGGGCGGGCCGTCGGCCGCAGGTGACCGGGGTCAGGCCGGGCGCGACGCCTTGATCGAGTACATCAGGGGGATGCGGGCGCGATCCACCGGGAAGCGGTAGTAGCCGTCCTCGTGCCGCTGGAGGGCTCCGTACCGCGCGAAGAGCGAGGCGTCGTGCTCGTGCAGGAACTCGATGCGCAGGCCCGCCTTCGCGAGCGCCGTGACGACCTCGCCGACCGGGTGCACCCACTCCACGCTGCGGTTGTGCACGGTGACCGCGTCGAGGTCGGCGTACGTCCCCGGGGTCGTGTCCACCCACGGGTCGCGGACGAAGTAGTCGTGCACGACCCGGCTGCCGGTCTCGTCGTCGAGCGAGTCGGTCAGCGGATGGAACTCCGCCACGTAGAGGAAGCCGCCGGGGGCGACGAGGGAGGCCGCGGTCTCCGCCCAGCGGTCGATGTCGGGGAGCCAGCACAGCGCCCCGAGGCCGGTGTAGACGATGTCGTACGAGCTGTCCGGGACGGCCTCGGCCGCGTCGTACACGTCGGCGGCGACGAAGGCGGCCCGCTCCTGCGGGAGGCCCAGGTCGGCGGCGAGCGCGCGGGCGGTCTCGACGGCCGGCTCGGAGAAGTCCAGGCCGACGACGTGCGAGGCGCCGTGCCGGGCCCAGGACAGGGTGTCCAGGCCGATGTGGCACTGGAGGTGAAGCAGGGAGCGGCCGGTCACGTCGCCGACCTCCGCGAGCTCGAAGTCCCGCAGCGCGTCCTTGCCCGCGCGGAAGGCGTCGAGGTCGTAGAACTCGCTGGCGGCGTGGATCGGGACGCGCTCGTCCCACTTCGCGCGGTTCGCCTCGAGCCAGTCGTCGGGGGTCGGAGAGTACATGTCGGCGAGGTTATCCACAGGCTGCGGACGACGCGACCCGATTGTCGGCGGCGCGGAGCATGATGGATGCCATGACTACCGAGAGCAAGCACATCGACACCCCCCTCTGGGAGCAGCGCTTCCGAGCGCCCCGCGTCTCCCTGCCGGAATGGGCCGAGGAGGCCCCGGACCGCTCACTCTTCGTGTCCAACGCGACCGGGACGTACGAGCTGTACGCCTGGGACCGGGCGAGTGGTGAGCAGCGGCAGGTCACGGACCGGCCGAACGGGACGACGGACGGCACCCTGTCGCCGGACGGCGCCTCGATCTGGTGGTTCGCGGACACCGACGGGGACGAGTTCGGGGTGTGGATGCGCCAGCCGTTCGGGGGCGGCGCGGACGAGCCGGCCGTGCCGGGGCTCGCCGCTTCCTATCCGGCGGGGCTCGCCATCGGCCGGGAGGGCACGCTCGTGGTGGGCCGCTCCACGGACGAGGACGGCTCGACGGTCCATCTCGTACGGCCCGGGGCCGCCGCCCCGGTCGAGATCTACCGGCACCGGGAGTCGGCTGGGGTCGGCGACCTGTCGTACGACGGCTCGCTGATCGCGATCGAGCACACGGAGCACGGGGACGCGATGCACTCCTCGCTGCGGGTGCTGCGCGCATCGGACGCGAGCGTGGTGGCCGAGCTCGACGACACCAAGGACGGCACGGAGGAGCTGGGGCTCACCGTCCTCGGCTTCGCGCCGCTGGCCGGGGACACCCGGCTGCTCGTCGGCCACCAGCGGCGGGGCCGCTGGGAGCCGCTGCTGTGGGACGTGGCGACGGGCACCGAGACCGACCTGCGGCTCGATCTGCCGGGCGACGTGTCGGCCGAGTGGTACCCGGACGGCTCGGGGCTGCTGATCGTGCACGGCTTCGAGGCCCGCAGCGAGCTGTGGCGGTACGAGATCGCGACGGGCGCCCTGGTCCGGGTGGAGACCCCGGCCGGTTCGGTGTCGAGCGCGACGGCCCGCCCTGACGGCTCCGTGGAGTACCTGTGGTCCTCGGCCGCCGAGCCGCCGGTGGTGCGGTCCACGGCCGGCGGTGTGGTCCTGGACCCGCCCGGCCCGAAGGCGCCGCCGTCGGTGCCGGTGGAGGACGTGTGGGTCGAGGGGCCCGGCGGCAGGGTCCACGCGCTCGTGCAGCGCCCGGCGGAGGGCGAGGGGCCCTTCCCGACGATCTTCGAGGTGCACGGCGGCCCGGCCTGGCACGACAGCGACGCCTTCGCCTCGGGCCCGGCGGCCTGGGTGGACCACGGGTACGCGGTGGTGCGGGTCAACTACCGGGGCTCCACGGGATACGGCCGGGAGTGGACGGACGCGCTGAAGCACCGGGTCGGTCTCATCGAGCTGGAGGACATCGCGGCGGTCCGCGCCTGGGCGGTGGCGAGCGGCCTCGCCGACCCGGAGCGCCTGGTCCTCTCCGGCGGCTCCTGGGGCGGGTATCTGACGCTGCTCGGTCTGGGCACGCAGCCGGACGACTGGGCGGTGGGTCTCGCGGCGGTGCCCGTCGCGGACTACGTCACGGCGTACGAGGACGAGATGGAGGCGCTGAAGGCCCTGGACCGGACGCTGCTGGGCGGCTCGCCGGAGGAGGTGCCCGAGCGGTACGCGGCCTCGTCGCCGCTGACGTACGTGGACGCGGTGAAGGCCCCGGTGCACGTGTCGGCCGGCGTCAACGACCCGCGCTGCCCGATCCGGCAGATCGACAACTACATCGACCGGCTCGCGGCCCGGGGCGCGGTCCACGAGGTGTACCGGTACGACGCGGGGCACGGCTCGCTGGTGGTGGAGGAGCGGATCAAGCAGGTCGCCCTGGACCTGGACTTCGCGGCCAGACACCTGGGGACCCGGGCTGCGGGCGCCTGAGGCGGCTTGCGTACCGTGGGGGGCGTGTACCGGTTCCTGAGAACGCCCCGCTGGTGGGGGATCAACGTCTTCGTCCTCCTCGCGATCCCGTTCTGCGTGTTCATGGGGACCTGGCAGCTCGGCAAGTTCGAGGACCGCGTCGACTCCCACCGGGAGGCCGAGCAGCGGCCCGCGGCGGACTCGCTGAAGGCCGAGCCGCTGGAATCGCTGCTGCCGGTGGACAAGGAGACCTCGGGGCGTTCCGCCCAGGCGCGCGGCCGTTTCGGGGAGCAGTTCCTCGTGCCGGACCGCGAGCTGGACGGGCGGACCGGCTCGTACGTCCTGACGCTCCTCAAGACCGACGGCGGCCGCTCGCTGCCGGTGGTTCGGGGCTGGCTCCCCACGGGCGCGAAGGCCCCCGCCCCGCCGTCCGGCGAGGTCACGGTGGTGGGCGCGCTCCAGGCCTCGGAGAACCCGGGCACGAAGGGCGTCCACACGGCGGGCGGGCTGCCGGAGGGGCAGCTCGGGATGATCAGCGCGGCGTCCCTGGTGAACGTGGTCACGGACGACGTGTACGACGCCTGGATCACCCTCGCGGACTCCCCCGCCGGGCTCACGCCGGTGCCGGCGGCGGCCGCGGCGGGCACGAGCCTGGACGCCAAGGCCTTCCAGAACCTCGGCTACACGGCGGAGTGGTTCGTCTTCGCGGGCTTCGTGGTCTTCATGTGGTTCCGCCTCGTCCGCCGCGAGGCGGAGGCCTCCCGCGACGCGGCACTGGGCCTGTAGGACTCCCCGTCCCACGGGCCCCTCCCACGGGTCCCTGCCACAGGCCCAGTCCGGCAGGCCCAGCCCGTCCAGGGCCGGTCCCAAAGGCCCAGTCCGGCAGCCCAGCCCATCCAGGGCCGGCCCCACAGGCCCAGCCCGTCCAGGGCCGGTCCCACAGGCCCAATCCGTCGGGCCCAGTCCGGCAGGCCCAGCCCCGTCCAGGGCCGGTCCGCCTCGTCTCAGGAACCCGCCAGGACTCCTGTGCGGTAGATCGTGCCGGCGCAGGCGTTCGTGACGAGGGCCGAGGCCGTGGCGCCGCCCGGTTCCGCGGTGTGACTGACCACGACGCTGCCGTCCGCCGGAGCGCCGTCCTCGGTGAGCAGCTGGGCAGCCATGCCGGCGCCCGAGCCAGCTTCCGTGCCGGTGCCCGGTCCGGTGCCGGAGCCGCCGGTCTCGGTGCCGCCCGCCCCACTGGTCGGGTCGTCCGTCGGGGTCGGCTGCGTCGGGGTCGGGTCCGGTGAGGGCGGCGGCTCGGTCGGGGTGGTCGGCGTCGGGGTCGGGGTGCCGCCGCCCGTCGGGCAGGTCTCGCTGGGGATGAAGACGAACTTCACCTCGTAGCTGCCGTTCGGCTTCAGGACGAGCGCGAAGGACTCCTGCGAGGGGTCGGGCAGTCCGCTGCCGTCGCCGGAGGTGTGCCGGACGACCGAGATCCGGGCGGGGTCGGCCGCCCCGCGGGCCTCGAAGCCGACGGTGCCCGCGCCGTCGACCAGGCAGGCCTGGTCGGAGAAGTTGGCGATGCGGAAGGTGCCGTAGACCTTGCCCTCGGCGTCGGGGCCGTCGGCGCCCGACCCGCTGACGCCGAGCTGGCCGGCGGTGCACCGGGGGGTGCCGTCGGGGACGGCGCCCTGGGACTGCTTCGGGCCGTTGCCGCCGGCGGCGGAGCCCGGGCGCTGCGGACCACCCGAGGGGCCGCCGGGGCTCGGTGAGACGCTGGTCGCGGGGCCGTGGGAGCTCTTGCCGCCCTCCGTGCCGCTCGCGGAGCCGGTGCCGCCCTGGGCCTGCTCGCCGTGGCCCGCGTTCACGGGGTTGTCGGCGGTGAGGCCGCCCGAGGCGGCGACGTGGACGAAGGCGGGGACGGCCGTGCCGATGAGGACGGCGGCGGCCGCGGCGCCGACGACGGCCTGCCGCTTGCGGGCGCGCCGCGCGGGGACGGCCCGGCGCAGGTGCTCCAGCGAGCCGAGCGAGGGCTCCAGGCCGCCGACGGCGTCCTGGAACAGCTTCCGCACCGCGAGTTCGTCGTCGCCCTCGCCGGGTCCGGGCTCGATCTTCACCATGCGCTGTCCACTCAGCTCGTCACGTACATCCTGGGCGTCAGGGGTCTCGGGGGGGCCGCCGTCCGTCTCGGCGGCATGCCTCTCGGGGACGTCGTCGCCGTCACGGTTCTCGTGGGCCACGCCGTCCCCGCCGGGTGCCTTGCTCATGTCGTCGCTCCCATCGCGACGCGCAGCGCCGCGATGCCCCGCGAACCGTACGCCTTCACCGAGCCCAGGGATATTCCGAGCGTCTCGGCGACCTGGACCTCGGTCATGTCGGAGAAGTACCGCAGGGCGAGCACCTCGCGCTGGCGCCGCTGGAGGCCGCGCATGGCCTTGATCAGGTCCTCGCGCTCCAGCTGCTCGTACGCCCCCTCCTCCGCGCTGGCCATGTCCGGCATCGGCTTGGAGAGCAGCTTCAGGCCGAGGATGCGGCGGCGCAGGGCGGACCGGGAGAGGTTCACCACGGTCTGGCGCAGGTAGGCGAGCGTCTTCTCGGGCTCGCGGACCCGCTTGCGCGCCGAGTGGACGCGGATGAAGGCCTCCTGGACGACGTCCTCGCAGGAGGCCGTGTCGTCGAGGAGCAGCGCGGCGAGACCGAGCAGCGACCGGTAGTGGGCGCGGTAGGTCTCGGTCAGGTGGTCGACGGTGGTGCCGGCGGCCGCGGCGGCGGCCTCGGCGCTCTTACGAGGCGAGGGGATGCCGTCCACGGCGCCGGTGCGGGATCCGGTCGGCACGGGGGCGATCACCGGCATGCCGCCGAGCGCGCGCGGGCGTCTGAGCGGACGCACCGCGGAGCCGCGTACGGGTACGACGGCGCTGCTCCGCACGGGGAGCACCGCCGTGCCTCCGCCGCGCAGCGGGGCGATGGTCGCGATGTCGAGTACCTCTGCCACGCCTGTTGGACACGCTTCCCCCCGACAGGGTTGTACGCGTACGCCACCCTTTTCTGCGGCGAGTTCTTCGTCCTCATGCGTAACCGTTCTCCCCCGATGCCCCGTTTTGAGCGTGTCCCGCGCCACAGGTCGTGGGTGCACGCAGAGACGCGCCCCGCCCAACTCTGGTTGCAGTACGGGGAAAGTGCATCGTCGACCACGGCATCGCCGCAGTTCAAGAGGTATCTGACGCCTTTTTGCTCACAGGTCGTTCACAGATCCCACAAATCCGCGACGAGCGATTCCGCGATCTGGAGGGCGTTCAGGGCCGCTCCCTTGCGGAGGTTGTCGGCGCAGACGAAGAGGTCGAGCGCGCGCTCGTCGTCGAGGGAGCGCCTGACCCGGCCGACCCAGGCGGGGTCGGTGCCGACGACGTCGGCGGGGGTGGGGAAGTCTCCGGCGGCCGGGTCGTCGTAGAGCACGACGCCGGGCGAGGTCGCCAGGACCTCGTGGGCGCGGTCGACCGGGACGGGGTGTTCGAAGCGGGCGTGCACGGAGACGGAGTGCCCGGTGACGACGGGGACGCGGACGCAGGTGGCGGCGATCCGGAGCCCGGGCAGGCCCAGGATGCGGCGGGTCTCGTCGCGGACGTGCTCCTCCTCGGAGGAGGCTCCGTCGGCGCCGGGCGTGCCCGACCAGGGCAGCACGTTGAGCGCGAGGGGGCCGGGGAAGGGCCCGGTGTTCTCGCCGACGGCCCGCCGTACGTCTCCGGGCTGGGTGCCCAGGTCGCCGCCGCCGGCGACGAGGCCGAGCTGGGCGCGGAGCGCGTCGACCCCTGCCTGTCCCGCTCCGGCGCCGCTGGCGGCCTGCTGGGCGGTGACGACCAGCTCGGCGAGGCCGAACTCGGCATGCAGGGAGCCCACGGCGACGATCAGCGCGAGGGTGGTGGAGCCGGGCCCGGCGACGATGCCCCGGGGGCGTACGCGGGCGGCGTGCACGTTGAGTTCGGGGACGACGAGCGGCACGTCCGGGTCGGCCCGGAAGGCGGCGGAGGTGTCCACGACGACGGCGCCCTTGGAGACGGCGACCGGCGCCCAGCGGGCGGCGACGTCCTCCGGCACCAGGAAGAGCGCCAGGTCGACGCCGTCGAAGACGTCCTCGCCGAGCGCGAGGATCTCGCACTCCTCCCCGCGCACGGAGGCCTTGGAGCCGGCCGAGCGGGGGGAGGAGACGAGGCGGATCTCGCCCCAGACGTCCGCGTGGTGCGTGAGCATCTGGAGCATCACCGAGCCGACCGCCCCGGTCGCTCCCACGACCGCGAGCGTCGGCTTCGGGGTCATCGGCCGGTGCCTCCGTAGACGACGGCCTCGTCCGAGTCGCTGTCCAGACCGAAGGCGGTGTGGACGGCGCGCACGGCCTCGTTGACGTCGTCGGCGCGGGTGACGACCGAGATGCGGATCTCGGAGGTCGAGATCAGCTCGATGTTCACTCCGGCGTCGGACAGCGCCTTGAAGAAGTCGGCGGTGACGCCCGGGTTCGTCTTCATGCCCGCGCCGACCAGGGAGATCTTGCCGATCTGGTCGTCGTAGCGCAGCGAGTCGAAGCCGATAGCGGTCTTCGCCTTCTCCAGCTCGTCGATGGCCTTGCGGCCCTCGGCCTTGGGGAGGGTGAAGGAGATGTCCGTGAGGCCCGTGGAGGCCGCGGACACGTTCTGCACGATCATGTCGATGTTGATCTCGGCGTCCGCGACGGCGCGGAAGATGGCCGCGGCCTCGCCCGGCTTGTCCGGCACGCCGACGACGGTGATCTTCGCCTCGGAGGTGTCGTGGGCGACACCCGAGATGATGGCCTGCTCCACCTTCTGGGCTCCTTGCGGTTCGTTGCTGACCCAGGTGCCCTGCAGGCCCGAGAAGGACGAGCGGACGTGGATCGGGATGTTGTAGCGGCGCGCGTACTCGACGCAGCGGTGCAGCAGCACCTTGGAGCCGGAGGCGGCGAGCTCCAGCATGTCCTCGAAGGAGATCCAGTCGATCTTCTTCGCCTTCTTCACGACGCGCGGGTCGGCCGTGAACACGCCGTCGACGTCGGTGTAGATCTCGCAGACCTCGGCGTCGAGCGCCGCGGCGAGCGCGACGGCGGTCGTGTCCGAGCCGCCGCGGCCCAGCGTGGTGATGTCCTTCTTGTCCTGGGACACACCCTGGAAGCCGGCGACGATGGCGATGTTGCCCTCGTCGAGGGCGGTGCGGATCCGGCCCGGCGTGACATCGATGATGCGCGCTTTGTTGTGGACCGAGTCGGTGATGACACCGGCCTGGCTGCCCGTGAACGACTGGGCCTCGTGGCCCAGGTTTTTGATCGCCATGGCCAGCAGGGCCATGGAGATCCGCTCTCCGGCGGTCAGCAGCATGTCGAACTCACGCCCGGCAGGGATCGGGGATACCTGCTCGGCGAGATCGATCAACTCGTCCGTCGTGTCGCCCATCGCGGAAACCACGACGACCACCTGGTGGCCGTTCTTCTTGGCGTCCACGATCCGCTTGGCGACGCGCTTGATGCCTTCGGCATCGGCAACGGAGGAGCCTCCGTACTTCTGCACGACAAGGCCCACGTGCGCTCCTCGCTCAGTCTGTGCCGCAGCCGGCGCTGCGATCGGCTCAGTCTATCGAGGGACCCGAAAACGCCACCGTGATATCGGATGGTGAGACGGGTCGCTCAGTAAGTGATCACACACATGTCTGTCGGTGATCGGTCGGCGATCTGTCGGTACGCCCCGCCACGGTGGGACCACGGAGAGCACCGAACAGAGGAGCCGATCATGGACGAGACCCTGGTGGACCGGATGCGCGCCTACCTGGGCGCCGGCCTCGCGATGGACGTCGAGGCACTGGACGCTATGTACGACCCCGCCTTCGAGAACGTCCGCTGCGACGAGGAGGGCCGGACGGTGACGCTCACGAAGGACATGTTCATGGGCCGGTTCCGCGCCCTGAGGGAGCGGGGCGTGAGCGTCGGGGAGTCCGTCGACGACGCGACGTTCCTCACGACCAGCACGTACGACACGTACGGCTCGATCGTCATGCGCCGGGTGAAGGACGGCCTGCCCGTGCTCTACACCTTCGTGTGGCGGCGCGCCCCCGACGGCGGCTGGGGGACGCTGCTGCGCGAGTTCACGTACGAGAAGGACCTCAGCGCCCTTCTGAAGCTCGCCTCCTGAGGCCCAGGCCCCCTGAAGCTCGCCTCCTGAGGCCCGGGCCCCCGGAAGCTCACTTCGTGAGGCGGCGGCCGCGCAGGCCCAGCGGCGTCGCGATCTCCTCCAGCATCACGCGGCCCGCCTCCTCGGCGAGGTCGTCCTCGGTGAGGTCCTCGTCCGTGTCGAGGCCGTCCAGCTCGGCGAGCGGCTGGTCGAGGCGGACGTGGGCGACGAGGGACTGGAGGGCGCGCAGGGTGGCCGAGGCGGTCGGGCCCCAGTTGGAGAAGTACGAGAACTGCCACCACCACAGCGCCTCGCTGGTGCGGCCCGCGCGGTAGTGGGCGAGGCCGTGGCGCAGGTCGGTGACGATGTCGGCGAGGTTGTCGGAGATCCGGGCCGGGACCGGGGCCTTGCGCGGCTCGTACGGGTCGAAGACCTCGGAGAAGACGTCGACCGGGTCCAGCATCACCGCGAACCGCTCGCGCAGGTCGTCGACGTCCGGCTCCGGGCCCGTGTCCGGCTCGTACCGCTCGTCCGGGACGATGTCCTCGTGCGCGCCGAGCCGGCCGCCCGCCAGGAGCAGCTGGGAGATCTCCAGGAGCAGGAAGGGCACGGCGCTGTCCGGCTCGTCGCCCTTGGCGACCTCGGTGGTCGCGACGATGAAGCTCTCGATCGAGTCGGCGATCTGGACCGCGAAGTCGTCCGGGTCCTGCGTGACGGAGTGCAGTGTGGGATCAGACATCGAGCAGCCTCCCTGAGAGCGCGCAGGAGAGCGCACCGGCCCTGTCGTCATACATCTAGCAGCCTCCGCCCCTCGAAGGCACGGCCGAGGGTCACCTCGTCGGCGTACTCCAGGTCGCCGCCGACCGGGAGGCCGCTCGCGAGCCGGGTCACCTTGAGCCCCATGGGCTTGATCATCCGCGCCAGGTACGTCGCGGTGGCCTCGCCCTCCAGGTTCGGGTCGGTCGCGAGGATCAGCTCGGTGACCGTGCCGTCCGCGAGCCGCGCGAGCAGCTCGCGGATGCGCAGGTCGTCCGGGCCGACGCCCTCGATCGGGCTGATCGCGCCGCCGAGGACGTGGTACCGCCCCCGGAACTCTCGGGTCCGCTCGATCGCGACGACGTCCTTGGGCTCCTCGACCACGCAGATGACGGTCAGGTCGCGGCGCGGGTCGCGGCAGATGTTGCACTGCTCCTGCTGCGCCACGTTCCCGCAGACCGCGCAGAACCGGACCTTCTCCTTGACCTCCAGGAGCGCGTGCGCGAGACGGCGGACGTCCGTGGGCTCCGCCTGGAGGACGTGGAAGGCGATCCGCTGCGCGCTCTTGGGACCGACGCCGGGCAGCCTGCCCAGTTCGTCGATGAGGTCCTGAACCACGCCTTCGTACAACGGAACGCCCTTCTGGGGAGTGCTTGATTCTTACGGTAGTGGCTGGAAGCGAACGTTAGAAGGGCTTCAGAAACCCAGGCCCGGCATCCCGCCCATGCCCTGGGCCAGCGGACCGAGCTTGGCCTGCTGGAGCTGCTGCGCGTTGTCGTTGGCGGCCTGGACGGCCGCGACGATCAGGTCGGCGAGGGTCTCGGTGTCCTCCGGGTCGACCGCCTTCGGGTCGATCACCAGGCCGCGCAGCTCGCCGGAGCCGGTGACGGTCGCCTTGACGAGACCGCCGCCCGCCTGGCCGTCGACCTCCGTCGCGGCGAGTTCCGCCTGCGCCCGGGCGAGGTCCTGCTGCATCTTCTGGGCCTGCTGGAGGAGCTGCTGCATGTTGGGCTGGCCACCACCGGGGATCACGGTCACTCACTCCTGCTGCTCGTCGGAACGTCCTGCCGGTCGATCGGGACGGTCCTGGTCCTCCGGACGTCCCGGTCTTCCGAACGTCGGTATGCCGAGCCTACGTGCTCCCCGACCGGGGTGCCGACGCAACTCTTTCGAGTGAGAAACTGCGGGCCTCTCTACCTGATCAAGACCCTCTTGCGGGCGGAAATCCCGGGATTCCGGGCCCATCGCCCACCATTCGGCGGTAGGAAGGGCAGGCACCACGTGCACCGCACGTCACAGAAGGACACGAGCGCTGAGCTGAACAGAGGAGTCCCCCGGTGAGCCAGCAGCCGGAGATGCAGCCGCCGGGGCCCCCCGGGGGAGACGTCACTCGCGATCTGACCGGTACGCCGTTCCCCCTGGGCGACTGGGGTGAGCCGGCCGAGCGGCTTGACGAGCTGTACCGCTGGGTCGAGTCGAACGCCCTGCGCACGGCCGAGTGGTACCTCTCCGACCGCGTCTGGAAGCGCCGCGCCGCCCGGATCCTGCGGATCGGCACGGCCGCCGGGGTGATCGCGGGCGCCGCGCTCCCGCTGCTCGACCTCACCGGGGTCGCCGCGGGCACCGCCGGCTGGGGCTATCTCTCGCTGCTGCTCGGCGCCGCCTGCCTGGCCTGCGACCGGTACTTCGGCCTGACGTCCGGCTGGATAAGGGACGTGGCGACCGCCCAGGCCGTGCAGCGCCGGCTGCAGGCGCTCCAGTTCGACTGGGCCTCCGAGAGCGTCCGGGAGGTCCTGGGCCCCACGGAGGGCACGGCCAGCGAGGCCGCCGAGCGATGTCTGGGCGTGCTGCGCCGCTTCTCGGAGGACGTGACGGAGCTCGTACGCGCGGAGACCGCGGACTGGATGGTCGAGTTCCGCTCGGGCCCGGCGCCGCTGGCGCTCCAGTCGGTCGGTGTGGTCCCCGCCAGGTCGGAGAGCTCGCACCCCTCGGGCCGCTTCCCGCTGCCGCCGGGCACCCGGCCGAACATGCCGCGCCAGCGGCCTCCGGAGGCCCGCTGAGCAGCGGGCCTCCGGCACTAGGCCGATCAGCTCAGGATGATCATCGAGCCCTGGGCGAGGCTCCGGGTCGCCGCGGCGTGCAGCCCCAGCCACACGTGCCGCTCGCGGGCGAAGGGGTGGTCGTCGTACGGCACGGCCGCGGCCGGCTCCTCCAGCGTGGTGGGCCGGTCCGGCGGCTCCGGGGCCGCCGGCGGGTTCGCCGGGTCGATGCCGATCGAGGGCGCCACGAACTCCAGCTCCCGCAGCAGCCCGTACGAGGAGCCGAGCGGCCCGCCGCCCTCCAGGAGCTCGTCACTGGCGAGCGGCACCGGGAAGTCCACCGGCACGTACGCGCCCGCGTGGTCGTAGTGCCAGACCAGGTGGGACTCCTGGGCGGTCGCCTCGAACATCTCCAGGAGCTGCTCGTAGTCCCCGCCGAGCTCGCCGACCGGCTCGACCGGCAGCCCGCACATCTGCAGCAGGTAGGCGCGGCGCAGGAAGTGCAGGGCCTCGTAGTCGAAACCGGCGACCGGGGCGACGTCACCGGAGAGCCCCGGCATGTACGCGTAGACGGGCACGGTCGGCAGGCCCGAGGCGCTCAGCACGGCGTCGTAGGCGGCTATCTCTTCGGCGAAGGGATTGTCGGGGCTGTGGCACAGCACGTCGACGAGGGGGACCAGCCACAGGTCACAGGCCAAGGGAGGCTCGCTCTCCGTCAGTTGCAGGGACGGCCAGGGTAGTCGGCGGGACCGACGACGCCCACCCGCTCACCTGCCCTCGAAGACCCGGACTCAACCCGAACTCCGGTCCCGGCCCAACGCGCCCCGCCACCGGTGCACCCCAGCCGACGCCGACCTCAGCGGGCTCGCTGCTCCAGCCGGTCGGCCCATTCGAGGGAGTGCGCGTTGTAGTCCCGTACGACCTGGACGGCGGCCTCCCCGTCGCCGCGGGTGATCGCGTCGACGAGCTCCACGTGTCCGCTCCACAGCCAGCCGAGGACGTCCCGCTCGGAGCGCAGGTAGGGCACGGAGAAGACCCAGGCCTGGACGCGGAGCCGGTGCAGGAAGTCCGCGATGTAGTCGTTGGCGGAGACGAGCCGGCCCAGCTCGCGCCAGTAGCGGATGTCGTAGCCGATGAGGACGTCGACGTCACCGGCGCGGGCGGCGCGGGCCGCGGCCTCGCCCCGGCGCCGTATGGAGACGAGCGCGACGCCGACGTTGTGGTCGGGCTCCGGGGGCACGGTCTGCGGGGCGTGGCGGCGGAAGATGCCGTCGACGACGAGCATCCGGGCCTCGACCATGCCCCGGTAGTCGGCGATCGAGTACTGGTGGACCCGGAAGCCGCGGTGCTGGTCGGAGTCGAGCAGGCCCTGCGCGCAGAGGTCGACGAGGGCTTCGCGGACGGGCGTCGCGGAGACGCCGTACTGCTCGGCGATCTGTTTGACGGTGAATTCCTCGCCCGGCTGGAGACGGCCTGCGAGCACCTCGTCACGGAGCGCGTCCGCGATCTGCTGTCGCAAGGTGTTGCGAGTGACAGCTCCGCTCGCGGGCATGGGTCGGGCCCCCTCCGTCCGGTTCCGGACACCCTAGTCCAGACGGAAGGGACCTCTCCGTTCCGCGGTCAGACGGTGTGTTCGTCGGCCACCGACAGGGCCGCGTCCAGGGCCGCCAGACCCTCCTTGGCCTCCGCCTCGGAGACGTTGCAGGCGGGAACGGCGTGGGTGCGGTTCATGTTGATGAAGGGCCACAGGCCCTGCTTCTTCGCCGCGGCGCCGAAGGCGGCCATCGGCGCGTTGGCCTCGCCGGCGGCGTTGTACGGGACGAGCGGCTCGCGGGTCTCCTTGTTCTTGACCAGGTCGAGCGCCCAGAAGACGCCCATGCCGCGGACCTCGCCGACGGACGGGTGGCGCTCGGCGAGCTCGCGCAGGCCGGGTCCGAGGACGTTCTCGCCGATGTGGGCGGCGTGCTCGACGACCTTCTCGTCGGCCATCACGTTGATGGTGGCGACGGCGGCGGCGCAGGCCAGCGGGTGACCGGAGTAGGTCAGGCCGCCGGGGTAGGGCCGCTTGTCGAAGGTGGCGGCGATCTCGGCGCTGATGGCGACGCCGCCGAGCGGCACGTAGCCGGAGTTCACGCCCTTGGCGAAGGTCATCAGGTCGGGCACGACGTCGAAGTGCTCGGCGGCGAACCACTTGCCGGTGCGGCCGAAGCCGGCCATGACCTCGTCCAGGATGAAGACGATGCCGTACTTGTCGCAGATCTCGCGGACGCCGGCCAGGTAGCCGGGCGGCGGGGTCATGATGCCGGCGGTGCCGGGCACGGTCTCCAGGATGATCGCGGCGATCGTCGCCGGACCCTCGAAGGCGATCGTGTCCTCCAGGTGCTGGAGGGCCCGCGCGCTCTCCTCCGCCTCGGTGGTGGCGTAGAAGGGCGAGCGGTAAAGGAACGGCGCCCAGAACCGCACGACACCCGCGGAACCGGTGTCGGAGGCCCAGCGGCGCGGGTCGCCGGTCAGGTTGATCGCGGTGGAGGTCGCGCCGTGGTACGAGCGGAAGGCCGAGAGCACCTTGTGCCGGCCCGTGTGCAGACGGGCCATGCGGACGGCGTTCTCGACGGCCTCGGCGCCGCCGTTGGTGAAGAAGATCTTGTCCAGGTCGCCCGGGGTGCGCTCGGCGATGAGGCGTGCGGCCTCGGAGCGGACGTCCACGGCGAAGGCGGGCGCGAAGGTCGCGAGCTTCCCGGCCTGCTCCTGGATGGCGGCGACGACCTTGGGGTGCTGGTAGCCGATGTTCGTGTAGACGAGACCGCTGGTGAAGTCGAGGTAGCGGTTTCCGTCGTAGTCCCAGAAGTACGAACCCTCCGCGCCGGCCACGGCGAGCGGGTCGATCAGGCCCTGTGCGGACCAGGAGTGGAAGACGTGCGCGCGGTCGGCGGCCTTGACGGCCGCGCCGGCCTGGGGATCGGGTTCGACATGAGGGGTCATGGGTCCGAGGGTAAGGAACCGCAGGTGGGACGGGCCATCACCATCTTGTCCACCGAGACCGTGGCGGACCCGACACGTTGCCGGTCGGTCCCGACAGGTTGCCGGTGGGCTCCGGCCGCCCGGTCCCTCCGGCAGGCGCGGATCGGCCGCCTATGCTGCGCGGCATGTACACGCCCGGTCGCAGTACCGCCACGACGTTCACCGGCTGGGGGATGGTCCTCAGCGCCGGGGCGGCCGTGCTCGTCTCCCTCGCGGGGGTCTCCCCGCACGCGCCCCTCATACCCGCGCTGGCCCTCGCCGGCCTCTCGGTCCTCTGCGCGGCCGCCTGGGTCGTCGCCTCCTACCGGGCCGCCGGCCGCACCCGGGACCCGCTGGCCAAGCCCTACCGGGAGACCCGCCGGCGGAACCGCGCCCTGCGGTACGTGTTCGGGTTCGGCGTCTCCCTCTCCACCGCCGCCGCGCTCATGGCGGTCTTCACCGTCGGCAGCGAGTACGGCCGCGAGACCGAGCGCCTGGAGCGCGCCGGGTACGACGAGTACCGGGTCCCCGTGGTCCGCCTCGTGAGCAAGCCCGAGTTCCACGAGGGCGACGACGACGCCGACCCGTACTACACCACCGACCTCGTCCTGCGGATCCCGTACGCGTCAGGACCGCGCGAGGTCACCGTCCGCGGCATGTACACCCGCGAGAAGCCGCCCGTGGCCGGCCGCACGAAGGTGGACGCGTGGTTCGCGCCCCGCGATCCGGAGGTGCCGGTCGTCGAGAACGGCCTGCGCGACAAGTGGTGGCTGTTCTCCGTCGTGTTCGCCGTCTGGGGCGGGCCGTGGACCCTGATCGCGGGCGGGATCCTCTCGGGCACCACGGACGCCGCCGGTCTGCACCGGCTGCGCCGCTTCGAGCCGGGCGTCCACCTGCCGGCGCTCGACATCCTCCTCGTCGGCCTGGCCCTCCTGCTGCCGGTGACCGTCGGCTTCGAGGTGGCGGGTTACGACCGCCTTCCGGCCCTCTTCGCCTGCCTGACCCCGGGCCTGGCCTTCACCTGGCTGGCCAAGCGCGGCTGAACGGCCGGGGGGACCTGGGGGTGGCGACCCGGGTGGTCAGGACACGGCACTGAAGAGTTCGGAGACCGCGCTGCGGAGCAGGAGCGGGTGCACGAAGCGGTCCGCGGAGGTCGGGGGGAAGCGCCACGCCAGGGGCCAGGTCCGGCCCGTGAGCGCCGGGACCGGTACGTAGCTGACGTGGGCCGGGCCCGCGTTGAAGCGGGTCACCCCGCGCGGCCACGGACGGCGGGCCGTCGACCCGGGCGGTACGAGGAAATAGACCCCGCGCCGGCCGTTCGCCTCGATGACCACCGGCCCCGGGTCTCCGCCCGTCAGCGCCTCCATCCAGTCGGCCAGCCGACGCCCGTCGTCGCCGTCGACTCGAACGGCGTCGAATTGTACGCCCGCCTTACGGAGTTGGAATCCGGAAACAGGAATCCAATCCACCTTCACTTCCCGATTCTCTGCATTCACAGCACCATGTTCCCGCGTCGGCGCTAGCGTTTTCCACGACTGCGGCGGGCGCGTCGGCAACCCCTTGACCTGCGTCAACGCACCCCCTACGCAGTCGAATTCGGCGGGGAGCAGTTGAGACCGGTTGAGATCGGTTGAGTCCGAATGGGGAGCGTGAATGGCGCGAGCGGAGAACAAGGAAACCGTCGGCCCTGCGGCCAGGATGGCGGCCGCCGTGGCGAAGAGATTGCGACAGAAGAAGGGCTGGACGCAGGAGTATCTGGGTTCCCAGATGGGCTTCACGGGCGCGGCGATCAGCGCGATGGAACGGCTCATCCATCCGGTGAGCGACGACATGCTCGTCCAGCTGGAACGCGTCCTGGGCGGCGGCACGGGCATCTTCGAGGAGATGCGGGAGCTCGTACGACTGGAGAAGCTGCCGGAACAGTTCCGGGGGTACGCGCCGATCGAGCAGAAGGCGGTGGGGCTGCGGCTTTACGCGAACCACATCGTCCACGGCCTGTTCCAAACGGAGTCGTACGCCCGGGCGTTGATCGCGGGCGGATGCCCCGAGCCCACGCCGGAGCGGACTGAGGAGCTGGTCGTCGGCCGGATGGGACGAAAGGGGCTGTTCGACCGCAAGCCGGTGTGCGAGATCGAGCTGGTACTGGACGAGTCGGTGCTCCGGCGGCCGATCGGGGACAAGGAGATCATGCGCGAGCAGCTGGCGCACTTGGCCGACTGCGCCCGGAGGAGGAACGTAATCCTTCAGGTGCTACCGCTGGATGCGGGGCTGGGGGGCGAGTACGCGGGCGCCCGAGGGGAGCTGAACGTGGTGGAGACCCCGGCCCACGACCTCGTCACCTACCTGGAGATCGGGGACGAGAGCCCGCTGATCACCGACCGGACGAAGGTCAGTACGTACAGGCAGCGGTATGCGAAGATCCGGGCACAGGCCCTGGATCCGCGCAGGTCGCTGGGCGCCATCGAGGAGTTGGCGGGAGTACGGAGATGAACGAGACCCTGCACTGGTTCAAGTCCAGCTACAGCAGTGACAGCGGTGGCAACTGCGTAGAGGTCGCCGCCACCGCCCACGCCGTCCACCTCCGCGACTCGAAGGTGCAGGACGGCCCCACGTTCTCCGTGGAGCCGTCCTCCTGGGTCGCGTTCGTCGCCGGTCTGACCCGCTAGCAGTACAGGTTCGCCCCCGCGGGCACACCCAGGATCTGGGTGAACTGCTGGTACGTGGCGACCCGGCTCTGGACCTGGGCCGGGTTGCCGCCGTTGCACTCCAGGCTGCCGTTGATGGCCCAGATGGTCTGGCCGAAGCCCGCGCCGTTCACCATCGCGTTGTGCGCGGTCATCGTGCCCGGGCCGTTCTGCGTGTTCCAGTACCAGAGGCCCGTCTGCATCGCCACGGCCGGATCCTGCTCGACCCGCCAGGGGTTGTTCAGCAGGTCGATGCCGAGGGCGTCACCGGCCGCCTTGTAGTTGAAGTTCCACGACAGCTGGATCGGGCCCCGGCCGTAGTACGCGGCCTGGCCGGCCGGGCAGCCGTAGGGCCGGGTCGTGTCGCAGTAGTGGGGGTAGTTGGCCGTGTTCTGCTCGACGATGTAGTAGAGCCCGCCCGTCTCGTGGGAGACGTTCGCGAGGAACGCCGCCGCCTCCTGCTTCTTCACCGTGTCGCTGCCGGTGGTCGCGAAGGCGGGGTACGAGTTCAGGGCGGCGACGAGACCGGCGTACGTGTAGAAGGGGTTCCGGTTCGGGAACATCTGGTTGAACTGGGCCTCGGAGACCACGAATCCGGACGGGTTCGGGTCCGTGCCGCCACCACCCGTGCCGCAGACGCCCTCGTCGCGCCAGACGTCCGAGGAGCCGGGGCGCTCGTTCTGGGTCCACCACTTGGCGTACCAGTTGTGGCCGTTGTACGAGGCGGTCATGCCGCCCGTGTAGACGCTGCCCGAGTTCCAGGCGGCCACGCAGGCGGGGGCGGCGCCCGCCGAGGCGGTGGGGAGGAGGACGGCGAGGCCGACGGCCGTACAGAGCGCGGCCATCAGGGTGGCCAACTTACGCAGCATGGTGCGTACTTCCTTCCGGGTGGGGGCCGGGTGGGAAGCCACAGCGAAGCGCGATTGGTCTGAACCTGTCAAGGTCTAGACCAGAAAACGACCCCACGGCATCACCGTGGGGTCGTTCGTCGAGGGCGCACACCCCCTTACGCGACCAGTTGCACCGCCAGTTCCTTCGCCAGGGACTCGGCCGCCGCCAGGGACTCCGTACGGGAGGACTCGAAGAGCGGGACGAGCTCGGACATCGCCGGGACGTGCGGGGCCAGGGTCAGCTCGGGGGTGATGAAGCTGACGTCCATGCCGAACATGTCACCGAGCGTCAGCCGCAGGTAGTTCTCGACGTAGTCGTTGCCGTGCTGCGGGGTCCCCTCCCGGTAGGAGCCGCCCCGGCTGGTGACGACGACGGCCCGCTTGCCCGCGAGCGAGGGGTTCTCGGTGATCGAGGTGCGACCGACGAGGAAGACGTGGTCGAGCCAGGCCTTCAGGGTGGAGGGGATCGTGTAGTTGTACATCGGCGCGGCCAGCAGGATCACGTCCGCCTGCTCGGCCTCCTCGATCAGCCTTCCGCGCAGTTCGAAGGCGGGCGCCGTGCTGTCGGCGTAGTAGGCGGCGGCGTCCAGGTGCGGGATCGGTTCCACCGCGAGGTCGCGGTAGATCACCGCCCCCTCGGGGTGCTCCGCCTCCCAGGCCTTGCGGAAGGCGGCGGTGACGGCGCGGGAGTGGGAGTTCTCGCGGTTGAAGGAGGTGTCGATGTGCAGCAGCGTGGCCATGGGGATCGTCTCCGGGGAGTCGCAGGGGCTGGTGAGAGAGATCCTTCTTCCTCAACCAAAGTTGAGGTCCAGCCCCTTTCCCCTGTGACCCCGGTCACCCTCAGATCATCAGGATGATCCGGCCCGGCCGGTGTCCCGCCTCCGCCCTGCGGTGCGCCTCCGCGACCTCCTCCAGGGGCATCACGTCCGCCACCCGGGTGATCAGCTGCCGGTCCGCCACCTTCTGCAGGCTCTCCGCGAGCCTGGCCGCGTCCGGCACGGCCCGTACGGTCTCGACGCGGATGTCCCGCTCGGCGACCGGCACCCGGTCGGGGGCCAGCGCGGCGAACGCACCGCCGTCCTTGACCACCGGGAGCAGCTCGGCGCCGACGAGGGCCCCGTCGAAGACCGCGTCGACCCCGTCCGGGTCGCCCGCGCGCACCTTCGCGACCACGTCCTCCGGGACGCCGCGGGTGACCACGTGGTCCGCGCCGATGACCCGCAGTTCGGGCTCGTCGCCCTCGTGGGCGACGGCCACGACCCGCAGCCCTGCGGCATGGGCGTACTGGACCGCCAGGCGGCCCACCACGGCGCTCGCGCCGGTCACGAGCAGGCTCGCGCCCGCGGGGAGGTTCAGCCGTTCGAGGGCCTGCTGGGCGGTGGCCGAGGCCAGTGGCAGCGAGGCGGCCACCGTGAAGTCCACGTCCTCGGGGACCGGCGCCAGCCACTCCGGGTCGGCCCAGATGATCTCGGCGTACGTGCCGTCGCCCGTCAGCATCTCGAACCAGGGCACGAAACCGGCCACACGGGTGCCGGCCGGCATCCCGGGCGCGGGATCGAGCAGCTTGCCCGCGAAGTCCGTCCCCAGGACGAACGGGGGCCTGAGATCGCCGACCGCGTCGGCATACCGGCCCGCGCGGATCCGCAGATCGGCCTGGTTCACCCCGGCCGCCTTCAGGGCCACCCGTACCTTGCCCGGGACGGCCCCGGCCTCCGGCTTCGGCCGGCGGGCCATTCGGAGGACCTCGGGTCCGCCGTAGGCGGTCACTTCGACGACGCGCATGGGGTACTCCTCAGACGGAAGGCCCCCTCGTGGCCATTACACCCACGCTCCACACCGGCCAGCAACCTCTGTCCGCCCACCCGGGTCCGACCGCCCGGGAAGGCGTCTGAACGAACGGCGAAGTCCAGGTGGCGGCCCGCTACGCCGCCCCCGCTCTCGTACAGGCGTCCGTACCGTCCCGGCCATGGAGTGGATAACCGCAGAGAACGTCATCGCCGTGGGGACGGCCCTCGTCGGTGTCCTGGTCACGCTCGCCGTCGTCTGGATCGACCGGTTCTCGCCACAGCGCAAGCGGCTCGGCTACCGCGTGCAGCTCAACACCCCGCTCCACCGGGAGGAAAACCAGGACAGCGAGGTCATGACGGTGCGGGAGGGCCAGGTCGTGGGGATGGCCACGCCCGCGAACGGATCCACGCTCGTCCTCCTCCGCATCGAGAACGACCGCGAGCTCGACATCAGCTCCGAGGACTACGGCGCCTCCGCCGACCCCCACGGCCTGAGGATCACCTTCGGCGAGCGGACCGTCCAGGGCGTCGTCGCCACCATCCCCTCCGCCTGGGACTCCGTACGGGAGGACCTGGAGCGCTCCCCCAAGCTCGGCCGGAACGGCAACGCCGTCCTCGTCCCCAAGGTCGCCCTCGAACGCGGCCAGTACTTCAAGCTGCTCGTCCAGCTCTCCGGCGGCGTCGCCGACCGCGACATCAAGATCGACGGGAGCCTCCAGGGCGGCTCCATCCGGCGCAACCGGAGCACCACCCCCGACGAGAAGCCCGCCAGGTTCAGCCCGACCGCCCGGACCGTCACGATCGTCCTCACCGCCTGCGTCATGGCCCTCGCCGTGATCATCGTCCGCGAGCAGAACCCACCGCCCATCGGCTGCGCCCGGGGCACCCTCACCGTCACCGGCTCGACGGCCTTCGCGCCCGCCCTGCGGGAGGCGGCGAAGCAGTACGAGGAGGACTGCGAGGGCTCCACGGTCACCGTCGACGTGCACGGCTCGACCGCCGGGATCCGGGAGCTGGCCGCGGCCGGACCGAAGAAGGCCGCGGTCATCGCCTTCTCCGACGGGCGCAAGCCCGGCGGCTTCCCCGAGCTGCGGGAGAACATGGTCGCCGTCTCCCTCTTCACCGTCGTCGTGAACGACGGCGTCCCCCTCGACGACCTCACCCTCGACCAGATCCGGCGCGTCTACCGGGGCGAGATCCGCAACTGGGGCGAGCTCGTCCCCGGCCTGGACCGGCCGGTCCTCCTCGTCAGCCGCGACGCCAACTCGGGGACCCGGCAGGTCTTCCAGCGCCGCGTCCTCGAACGCAACGAGCCCGCCAACTCCTCCCAGGACTGCCAGACCTCCGACGACCCCGAGTCGAAGGTCATCCGCTGCGAACTCGACTCCACCGAACAGGTCCTCGCCACCGTCGCCGGACTCCCCGGCGCCCTCGGCTACTCCGAACTCCGCGCCACCGACGGGCGCAAGGGCCTGCACCGGGTGGCCGTCGACGGACGGCGGCCCGACGTGGCCGAGCTCGGCGTGTCCGGCTATCCCTACCGGGAGATCGAGTACGCCTACACCTGGGGTCTGCCCGCGACGGACTCCCTGACCTCCAGCTTCCTCACCTATCTGCGGTCGGGGCGCGGGCAGGACGTCATCAGCGCGCACGGGCACCTGCCGTGCGCGACCCCGAAGGGGCTTCCGGTGTGCGGAGCGGGCTGATCGCCGATCTCGTCGTCTGGCATGCTCTGGCGACGTGGAGTCATTGAACGCGGAAGATCCGGTCAGCGTCGGCCCGTTCCGTCTGATCGGCCGCCTCGGGGTCGGCGGGATGGGCCGGGTGTTCCTGGCGCGCTCGGCCGGCGGGCGGACCGTCGCGGTCAAGGTGGTGCACGCCGAACTGGCCGCCCAGGACGAGTTCCGGCGCCGGTTCGCCCGCGAGGTCGCCGCCCTCGAACGGGTCGGCGGCACCGGCACCGCGCCCGTCCTCGGCTCGGACACCACCGCCGAGTCCCCGTGGGTCGCCATCGGCTACGTACCGGGCCCCTCGCTGCGGACCGTGGTCGGCGACGAGTTCGGGCCGCTGCCGCCCGCGACCGTACGGGCCCTCGCCTCCGGGCTCGCCCGCTCCCTCGACCACATCCACGCCGCCGGGCTCGTCCACCGCGACCTCAAGCCGTCGAACGTGCTGCTCACCGTCGACGGGCCGCGGATCATCGACTTCGGCATCGCCCGCGCCGTCGACCACGTCGCCGACGGCGGCAACCTCACCACCACCGGGGCCGTCGTCGGCTCCCCCGGCTTCATGTCGCCCGAACAGGTCCGCGGCGACCAGGTCTCGCCCGCCTCGGACATCTTCTGCCTGGGCTCCGTGCTCGCGTACGCGGCGACCGGCCGCGCCCCGTTCGGCACGGTGGACAGCGGCGTCCACGCCACGATGTTCCGCATCGCGCACGACGAGCCCGACCTGACCGACCTGCCGCCCGAGCTCTCCGGACTCATCCGCGCCTGCCTCGCCAAGGACCCGGCGGCCCGGCCCACGGCGACCGAGATCGTCGAGACCCTGCCGGTCGCCGACCCGTGGCTCCCGGCGGACGTCCTCGCCCGGCTCGGCCGGCACGCGGCGCAGCTCCTGGAGGCGGAGGGCAGCGGGACGGCGGAGCACGGGACTCCCCCGCCGGCCACGGGCCCGGCCGCGACCTCCCCGACCGCGCCCGCCGCTCCCGCCGCACCCCGGCGCCGGGGCCGTACCGCGCTGCTCGCCGCCGTCACCGCGCTCGTGGTGGTGGCGGCGGCCGGCGCCGCGTACCTGTACTGGCCCAAGGGCGGCAGCACCACGGACGGCGGGAGCGGGGGCGGCGGCAAGAACACCACCAACCCGAGCCGCGCCGCCGCCGGCATCGTCCCCGCCGCCTTCCTCGGCGCCTGGGAAGGCGTCCTCAAGGGCAAGGCGGACGCCCCGTACGAGACCAGCCGGATCGAGATCACCCAGGGCGCGGCGGGCGCCAAGGCCGCCGTCTACACCCACGTCACCGGGGAACAGCTCTGCATCGGCCGGGCCACCCTGATCTCCGCCACCGACAGCGAACTCGTCCTCGGCGAGGCCGAGATCACCGAGAGCGTGCCCGCCCAGCGCTGCACCCCGGCCGCCCGCCAGACCCTCACGCTGCGCTCGACCGACGTCGTCGAATGGGGCTCGGGCGTCGCCAAGGCCACCTTCCAGCGGGTCAGGGCAGGCACGGACGTCGTCCCCACCGCGTACGTCGGCAGGTGGAAGCAGGCGCCCGACACCGTCACCCAGCCCGACCCCGACCGCTGGTCCTACGAGGTCACCATCACCCAGGGCCCGGTCGGCGCGCCGCTGGTGCGCTTCGAGCAGGGGTACCCGCGCACGGACGACCAGGGGAACCAGCTCTCCGACGACATCCGCTGCGCGACCACCGCCGTCGTCGGCGGCGCGGGCTCCCTCCTCGTCATCGGCCCGGAGACCCGCGACCCGGACATGTGGGACCCGGACTGCGCCGAGAACGGCTCCAGCAACCTGCGGATCGTCCAGTACCAGGGCAAGGAACGGCTCCAGGTGTACGGGATGAGCGCGGACGGGGAGCCGGCGGAGTTCGTCCGGGACTGACGGCCGCTAGCGGCCGACGAGTTCGAGCGCGGCCCTGACCGAGTCCAGGAGCGGCTGCCCGATCGCGCCGACCGTGGCCGCGACGGCCGCGAGGGCCATCAGCGACCGGCGCCGGGTGGCCGGCTCGGCGGACGGGCCGGCGGCGAGGACGGGCAGCGCGTCGTCGATGGAGGACCGGTCCTCCTCCGGCACCTCGCCGCGCAGCGCCCGCGCGAGCTCGACGACGGCCCGGAGCGTCTCCTCCAGGGTGGCCTGCGGGGCGTGGTGATGGTGGACGATGCCGGTGTGGCCCTGGCCGCCGTTGATGTTGACCGCGTCCCCGTAGTAGTGGTGGTTCCCGCTCGTCACTTGGACACTCCCGTGTTGCCGCTGCCGCCGTAGATGTTCACGGCGTCGCCGAAGTAGTAGTTGCTGGGGTTGCTGATCGTGAGCGCCCCCACCGTGACGGTGAGCTCCGCGTCCGGTTCGTCGATCGCGGACGCGATCCGTCCGACGAGTTCGTTCAGGTACCGGCGGTCCCCGGAGACCATCGCGGTCGACCGGCCGTTCGTCTCGATGGCCAGCACGTCGTGGGCGGACGCGGTGACGACGGCCAGCATGTCGACCGTGAACCAGATCAGGGCACCGATGACGCCCAGGAAGGAGATCTGGGACAGGAAGGCCGTGAAGCCGCCCGGCCCCTCTCCCCGGGCGAAGACCTGGCCCAGGAAGGCGACGAGGCCGATCGCGAGCGCCACGAGCAGGGTGAGCACCACCCGTTTCACGAACAGGCGGACGGCGTCCGCCTTACGGGGCCGGAGCACGAAGGTGTAGACGCGGACGATGTTCTCCAGCGGATAGGCCGCGCCGCCCACCCAGAGCAGTCGCTTGCTGATGACCAGCGGAAGAGCCGTCGGCGCGGCGATTCCGGAATGCGGCGGGTGGGACGGCGGTGGTGGCGGTGTGGGCGGCGGTGCTGGTGTTCCCATGCTTCCCCCTGTGCTGTGGCGGGCCGAAGTGGAGCCCCATTAAGCACTCGGCTCTGCCGCGTAACAAGGCGAGTTCAGGCCTCCCGTGAGACGACTTCGGACACCGCGCGGGCGTAGTCGTGGACCAGCGGGCGGGCGTCCGCGGCGCGCCAGGCGAGGGCGAAGCGGCTGGGGGTGACGCCGCGGACGGGGCGGGTGACGACGCCGCCGCGGGTGAGGAGCGGCGCGTTCCCGGCGGCGACCAGGCAGATGCCGAGGCCGTCGACCAGCGCCTCGTACGTCTCGTCGGCGCTGGCGATCTCGGCGCCGACGACCGGCGGGCGGCCACCGCGCGCCTCCACGGCCAGCCAGTAGTCGCGGAGCTCGGGGCCGGTGCCGGGGAGGGCGAGGAACGGCTCGTCGAGCAGTTCGGAGAAGTCGAGGCTCTCGCGGGCGGCCAGCGGATGGGCCTCGGGGAGGGCCACGAGGCGGGGCTCGGTGGCGACGACGACCCAGCGGAAACGGTCCGCCCCGACCAGCGGCAGCCACACGAACGCCACGTCGCTGGTGCCGTCCGCGAGCCCCGCCGTCGGGTCCTCCCAGCCCACCTGACGCAGCCTGAGCCGGGCCTCCGGATGCGCCTCGGTGAACCGCGACCGGATCGCGGGCAGCAGCCCGCCACGGCCGGGGCTGGTGCTCATGCCGACGACCAGCGTCCCGTCGGCGGCCGCCCTGGCCCTCCGTACCGCCTCCCGGCCCTCCTCCCACGCGGCGAGCACGGCCCGCGCGTGCGGCAGCAGGGCCGTACCGACCGGGGTGAGGGCCACGCCCTGCCGGTCCCGGTCGAAGAGCGACGCGCCGAGCTGCCGCTCCAGGGCCCGGATCTGCTTGCTGAGGGCGGGCTGCGAGACGTACAGCCGCTCGGCGGCCCGCGTGAAGTGGAGCTCCTCCGCGACCGCGAGGAAGTACCGAAGGTCCCGCCCGTGCACATCCATGCCCTGTGGCTATCACGACGGATCTTGGACGGACAACGGCCCGCCGTCCCAAGCTTGTTGGGACACCGATGAGGGGAACACGTTATGAGCAAGGTCTGGCTGATCACGGGAGCCAACAGCGGGTTCGGGCGCGCCTTCGCCGAAGCCGCGATCGCCGCCGGCGACGTCGTCGCCGCCGCGGCCCGCCGCACCGAGACCCTGGACGACCTGGTCGCCGCCCACCCCGACCAGGTCGACCCGGTCGCCCTGGACGTGACGGACACCGCGGCGATCGACCGGGTGGTCGCCTCCCTGGTCGAGCGGCACGGCCGCATCGACGTCCTCGTCAACAACGCGGGCCGCACGCACGTCGGTTCGGTCGAGGAGACCTCGGACGAGGAGCTCCGCTCCCTCTTCGACGTGCACGTCTTCGGGCCCGCCGCCCTCACCCGCGCCGTCCTGCCCCACATGCGCGCCCGCCGCTCCGGCGCGATCGTGCAGATCAGCAGCATGGGCGGCCAGATGTCCCTGCCCGGCTTCGGCGCCTACAGCGCGACCAAGTTCGCCCTCGAGGGCCTCTCCGAGGCCCTCGCCACCGAGGTCCGCCCGCTCGGCATCGACGTCCTCATCGTCGAGCCCGGCGCCTTCCGCACCAGCCTCCTGGGATCGGGCGGCATCAGCGGCGGCGGCATCGACGACTACGCCGACACCGTCGGCGCCACCCGCACCTACGTCGAGAGCGGCGGCGGCACCGAGGACGGCGACCCCGCCAAGGCCGCCGCGGCCGTCCTCGCCGCCCTGAACGCCGACGAGACCCCCCTGCGCCTCGCCCTCGGCTCCGACTCCATCGACGCGATCCACGCCCACCTGGACCAGGTCCGCTCGGACCTGACGACGTGGGAGAAGGTGGGGCGGGACACGAAGGTGGACCAGTAGGGCGCGTGTGCGAAGATCCGCCGGTGGACCAACTCCGAGCGGAAGACCCGAAGTTCATAGGCCCGTACAGGCTGATCGGGCGGCTCGGCGCGGGCGGCATGGGAGTCGTCTACCGGGCCGAGGCGCCCGACGGGCGGTACGACGGGCGGCCTCTCGCGGTGAAGCTCGTACGGGCCGAGGCGGCGGCGGACGAGGAGTTCCGCCGCCGGTTCGCCCGCGAGGTCGGGGCGGCACGGCTGGTCGGTGACGAATGGACCGCACGGGTCCTCGACGCGGACACCGAGGCCGAAGTCCCCTGGGTGGCCACCGAGTACGTCCCCGGCCCCTCGCTGCGGGCGGCCGTCGAGGGCAGCCTCGGCCCCCTGCCGGCGGCCTCTGTCCTCGTCCTCGCCCACCGCCTCGGCCTCGCACTGCGCGCGATCCACGGCGCGGGTCTGATCCACCGCGACCTCAAGCCCTCCAACATCCTCCTCACGGTGGGCGGCCCGAGGGTCATCGACTTCGGCATCGCACGGCGGTCCGTCCTGTCCTCGGAAAGCGACCTGACCCGCACGGGCGTGCTGCTCGGCTCACCGGAGTTCATGTCGCCCGAGCAGGTGCGGGGCGAGGAGGTGAGGGCCGCGAGCGACGTCTTCGCCCTCGGCGCGGTCCTCGCGTACGCGTCCACCGGCCGCGCCCCCTTCAGCACTGGTGACCCCGGCGTCCACGGCCTCCTCTTCCGCGTGGCCTACGAGGAGCCGGACGTGGCGGGAGTCCCGGAGACGGTCGCGGAACTGATCCACGACTGTCTGAGCAAGGACCCGTCGGGCCGCCCCACGGTGGACACGGTCATCTCCCGCACGAGAAAGGCCCTGGGCGGCGCCTGGCTCCCCCCGGATCTCCTGGCCCGCCTGGACGAGGACGCGGCGGATTTCTTGCGGGCGGTCCCCCGCAAGCGGAGCCAGGGCCCCGTTCGGATGCCCCGGCCGGATCTGCGTGCCGCGGCGCCGGACAGCCGTCCGCGACCGCCGCAGCGCGCCGCCGAACCGGCATCCGGGCCGGCGTCCGGGTCCGCTGCCGGCAGCGCACCGGATGCCGCGGACGTCGTTCCGCGCAAGGCCCACGTCCGGCGTACACGCGGCGTACGGGCCCATGCGGGGCGGGCCGGCCATGCCCGGCGCGGCGTCCTCGCCGTTCCCGGCGCCCGGCACGGCATGAGCGCACTCCTCGCCGCGGCCTGCGTCGTCGCCTACGCGGTCTTCGCGACCGCCCCGTCCTTCGTCCAGGGGCCGTCCGACGGCACGACGGAGTCGGACCATTTCGCCGGGGTCTGGCTCGGCAACCCGTCCCCCGACGATGAGGAGTCGCCCTGGGCGGGTCCGGTCCCCGGCACACTGCGGCTGGACATCGTCGACTCCACGCGGATCGGGGGACCTTCCGGCACCTTCCTGGCCGCGTCCTCCGAGGTCTTCTGCCAAGGGGAGTTCTCGGTCGCCGGCCGGACGCGGCTCTCCCTGGGCATCGCCGCCTTCAAGGTGACCAGCAGCTCTCCCGCAGGGACGACGGCGGCGGACTGTTGGCTGCCGGACAGCCTGCGCCTGACGAAGAACGAGGGCGTGGAGTACGCGGTGGCCGAGACGGACGGGCACCAGCTCTTCCGGATGCAGCGCAGGGCGGCTCCGGCGGAGACGGTCCCCCGGCAGTTCTCGAACGTCTGGGGCTCGGGCGACGGACTCGTCGTCGACATCCGGCCAGGGAAACTCGGCGAGCCCGTCGTGCGGACCATCGAGACGGCCGACGGCCGACACTGCGAGTACACGGCCGCACTGCTGCACGTGGGCCGGAACACCATCCTGACCGCGACGCCCGTGCCCGACCAGGACATCTCGGACCCGGACTGCTGGATGGACAGCGACAACTGGGAGTACTCCGTCGAGGCCGGCCGGCCGCCGACGCTCCTCCGGACCGGCGACCTCGGGACACGCCGCCTGCGCCCCGTGAAATAGGGGCGCAGGCGGTGTCAGCTCGCGCTGCTTCCTACAGGAAGGAGTTGATCTCGATCGTCTCGGTGCGGCCGGGGCCGACGCCGATCGCGGAGATCGGGGCGCCCGACATCTCCTCGAGGGCCTTCACGTACGCCTGGGCGTTCTTCGGGAGGTCCGCGAAGGTCTTGGCCTTCGTGATGTCCTCCGACCAGCCCGGCAGCATCTCGTAGATCGGCTTCGCGTGGTGGAAGTCGGTCTGCGAGTACGGCAGCTCCTCGACGCGCTTGCCGTCGATCTCGTACGCGACGCAGACCGGGATCTGCTCCCAGCCCGTCAGCACGTCGAGCTTGGTGAGGAAGAAGTCCGTCAGGCCGTTCACGCGGGTCGCGTAGCGGGCGATGACCGCGTCGAACCAGCCGCAGCGGCGGTCACGGCCGGTGGTGACACCGCGCTCGCCACCGATGCGGCGCAGGTCCTCGCCGTCCTGGTCGAACAGCTCCGTCGGGAACGGGCCCGCGCCGACGCGGGTCGTGTACGCCTTCAGGATGCCGATGACGCGGGAGATCTTCGTCGGACCCACGCCGGTGCCGGTGCAGGCACCGCCGGCCGTCGGGTTCGAGGAGGTGACGAAGGGGTACGTGCCGTGGTCCACGTCGAGCAGGGTGCCCTGGCCGCCCTCGAACAGGACGACCTTGTCCTCGTCGAGCGCGTTGTTCAGGATCAGGGTGGTGTCCGCGACGAACGGCTTGATCTGCTCCGCGTACTGGAGCATCTCCTCGACGATCTGCGCGGCGTCGATCGCGCGGCGGTTGTAGAGCTTCGCGAGCAGCTGGTTCTTGCCCTCGAGCGCCGCCTCGACCTTCTGCGTCAGGATCGACTCGTCGTACAGGTCCTGGACCCGGATGCCGACGCGGTTGATCTTGTCGGCGTACGTCGGGCCGATGCCGCGGCCCGTGGTGCCGATCTTGCGCTTGCCGAGGAACCGTTCCGTCACCTTGTCGAGGGTGACGTTGTACGGGGTGATCAGGTGGGCGTTGCCGCTGATCAGGAGCTTCGACGTGTCGACGCCGCGCTCGTTCAGTCCGCTCAGCTCGGAGAGCAGGACCGCCGGGTCGACGACGACACCGTTTCCGATCACCGGGGTGCACCCCGGGGAGAGGATTCCGGAAGGGAGGAGGTGCAGTGCGTACTTCTGGTCGCCGACGACGACCGTGTGGCCGGCATTGTTGCCGCCCTGGTAACGCACCACGTAGTCCACGGATCCACCGAGCAGGTCGGTGGCCTTTCCCTTGCCCTCGTCACCCCACTGAGCACCGAGCAGCACAAGTGCGGGCACAGGCGTACACCCCTTCCGGGTGGGGCATGTCCAAGGTCAGGGGGCGTACGCCGCCTCACCGGTGTGCCCCGGAATAGACGAAGCCCCTGGCGCAATAGCGCAAGGGGCTCTTGCACAAAGATGCTACCCGAGGAAGGACCGAGGTGTCGGATCACGACCAGCTGCTGGTCATCGTCGACCCGGTCGCCCGCCGAAGTGACGGCGAGTCCGTACGGATCGCGAAAGATGTGCTGTCCGCGGGCGCGGAGGCGAAGATCTGCCTGCCGGACGGCCCCGAAGAATTCTCCCGGGCCCTGGCCCGGCGCGGCTCCCGGCGCCCCGTCGTGCTCGGCGACGACCGCGCGCTGCTCCGCACGGTCGCCCTCCTGCACCGCGAGCGGGAGCTCGCCGAGGGGGTCCTCTCGCTCGTCCCGATCGGCGCGCCTGACGCCCTGGAAGTGGCCCACGCGCTCGGCGTGCCGCGCTCCACGCCGGCGGCCGCCCGGGTGGCCCTGCACGGGGCCGTACGCCGCCTCGACCTGCTCGTCGACGACAGCGACGGCGTCGTCCTCGGCGACCTCCTCGTCCCCGGCACGCCCGTCCCGGTCGCCCCGGCCCCGTCCGTCTGGGGCACCTGCCGCTCCCTCGTCCGCACCCTGGTCCGCCCGGCGCCCGCACCCGCCGCCCGGCTGCGGGTCGAAGCGGACGGGGTGCTGCTCGCCGACGTCGACGCGCCCCTTGCGGGCCTCACGGTCCGGCCCGTCGGCGGTACGGCCGAGGTGACGGTCCACCCGGCCTCGGCCCCCGCGCGGCGCGCGACCGCCGGTACGGTCACGGTCTCGGGCCCGGACTTCCGCTACCGCGCCGACGGGCGCCTCACGGGGCCGGTGCGGCGGCGGACGTGGACGGTGCGGGCGGGGGCCTGGGGGCTGACATTGCCGGTGGAAGCCGCATAACGTCTCGCCCGGGACTGGTACTCAGGGGTGGGGGACGTGCGATGAAGCGTGCGGAGACGGCTGGGGTGACGTCTGCGGAGACGGCTGCGAGGACTTCTGCGGTGACGTCTGCGGAGACGGCTGCGAGGACTTCTGCGGTGACATCTGCGCTGGGTCTCGAGAAGACGGCGTGGGCACTGGAGAAGTACCGGCGAAGAGCCGGCGGGCTGATCGTCTGGGGGATCGTGCTGACCGCGGCGGCCACCGGTTTCGCGATCGCGCTCGCGGACTCGGAGGCCGAGGGCGCGGCCATCATGCCGCTCGTGGCAGGCATCCTCTCGCTGGGCGGCGGGCTCGGCTCGAAGGTCATGGCGCGGCGGATGCGGCGGACCCTCGGCAGGGGCCTCTGGTCGGCACACCCCGCCGTCTCGGTCGACCGCAAGGGGCACGCGACGACCCTCGTGCTGCGCTCCCCGGACGGCACCGAGGTGTGGCCGATGACCGTGATCGCGACCCGGCAGCGGTACGAGCGGGTGCGGCCGGGCCGGGACGGCGTGCTCTGGTGGTGCGGCGACCCGCGCGTGGGCGGCGTCGTCGCGCCGCCGGGCGGCGGTGAGCTGGTCTGGGTGAAGCCGCTGCGGGGCGCGCGCGTGCGCCGCCGGATCGTCGCCGGCGCCGAGGCTCAGGGGCTGCTGCGCCGGACGGCGCCGAGGCAGCCGCAGGAAGCGGTGGACGCGGCCGGGCCTCTCTCCCGGAAGGGCACGGACCAGCCGGTGACCGGGCCCAAGCCCGTGCTCGTGCCCGGGCCTGTGCCCGTCTCCGTGGACGGCCCCCACGTACGGCACGAGCCGCCGCCCGAGTTCGGGCCGACGTACGCGGTGCTCGCCGAGCACGCCCAGCGGCAGGCCACGCCCCTGGGCCAGGGCCGGGCGCCCCGCCCGGAGGCGGATGTGCGCGAGGCGGCCTGGTGGCGGGTGCGGAGCCTGCGGTGGGCCGCCGGGGTGCAGCGGGTGCCGGTCGCGCTCGGCTTCTGCGCGGCCGTGGGCGCCCTCCTGCTGACCGAGCCGCCGCCGGCGGACGCCGTGAAGCTGTACGGCGTGGGCGCGCTGGCCCTGGGCGCCCTCGTGTACGCCGTGTGCCGGCTGCTGGCCGTCGGCCGGCCCGTCGCGCGGCGCCTCGCCCGCGCCGCGACCGCCTCCGTCGAGGTGGAGCGCCGGTACGTCCTGCTGTACGACCCGCAGGGCGGCGGCGCGCCCGTCCTGGTGCTCTTCCCGATGTACGGCAGCGGGGGCGCCCAGGCCGAGGGGGTGCTCGCGCTGCTTCCGCCCGGCTCGCCCAAGAAGCCGCGCCGCGGGCTGCCGGCCCTGCCCGTCGGCACGGCCACGCTGCGCGGCTGGCGGGACTTCACCCCGGACGACCGCATGCCGTACGTGGTGCCGTGGATCAACGGGCGCCCGCTGTGGACGGTGGGGCCGTACTGGCAGACGGACGGGCGGCCGGAGTTCGTCGCGTTCCTGGAGCGGCTGGCGCCGCCGCTGGAGGACCGGACCCCGTAGGGCTGCGGGGGGGGCTGAAGGGGGTGGCTGTAGGGCGGTTGGCCCTGGGGCGCCTGCGGGGCCGGTTGGCCCTGGGGCGCCTGCGGGGCCGGTTGGCCCTGGGGCGCCTGCGGGGCCGGTTGGCCCCGGGTCGCCTACGGGGCGTCCTGCGTCTCCTTGTGGGCGCGCCAGCGCTCCATGATCCCGGCCATCTCGCCGTGCAGGAACGTGAAGAACTCCGCCGTCTCCGCGATGCGGCGCCCCGCCGCGTTGTCCGTCCCGAGGGTCGCCGCCCCCTCGTCGAGGACCTTCTCCCAGCGGGTGAGGGTCTGGTCGCGGCGGGTGAAGGTCTCGTACCAGAGCTCGTTGTGGAGGACGTACCGCTCGCGTCGCGTGCCGGGGTCGCGCTCGCGGCTGACCATGCCGACCTGGGAGAGGTAGCGGATCGCGCCGGAGACGGCGGCCGGGCTGATCCGCAGCCGGTCGGCCAGCTCGGCCGAGGTCATGGAGGCCGTCTCGGAGGCGAGGAGCGCCGCGAAGACCCGGCTCGCCATGCGCTGCATGCCGGCGGCGGTCATCTCGGCGGCGAAGCGCTCGACGAAACGGGAGACCGCCTCGTCCCCGGTCGTGTCCTTGGGCATCGTCATGTTCCCCACTCTAAGCGCGGATTCATGCGCTTCCTGAACTTCACAAGTTTGTGAAATGAGCGTACGTTCTGAAGCATGACGAAGGCAATCAGCGTCGTCGGACTCCACAAGTCCTTCGGGCGCACCCACGCGCTGGACGGCCTCGACCTCACGGTCGAGACCGGCGAGGTCCACGGTTTCCTCGGCCCCAACGGCGCCGGGAAGTCCACGACCATCCGGGTCCTCCTGGGCCTCCTCCGCGCCGACTCCGGCGCCGCGCAGCTCCTCGGCCGCGACCCCTGGCGCGACGCCGTCGAGCTCCACCGACGCATCGCGTACGTCCCCGGCGACGTCACTCTCTGGCGCAACCTGTCCGGAGGCGAGGTCATCGACCTGTACGGACGACTGCGCGGCGGCGGAGGCCTCGACAAGGCCCGGCGCGCCGAGCTGATCGAGCGCTTCGAGCTCGACCCCACCAAGAAGGGCCGCACCTACTCCAAGGGCAACCGGCAGAAGGTCGCCCTGGTCGCCGCCTTCGCCGCCGACGTCGACCTGCTCGTCCTCGACGAACCGACCAGCGGCCTCGACCCGCTGATGGAGGAGGTCTTCCAGGACTGCGTGGAGGAGGCCCGCCGGCAAGGGCGGACCGTGCTGCTCTCCTCGCACATCCTCAGCGAGGTCGAGGCCCTCTGCGACCGGATCAGCATCGTCCGCAAGGGCCGGACCGTCGAGTCGGGTTCGCTCGCGGAGCTGCGCCACCTGACCCGTACCAGCGTCACCGCCGAACTCGCCGGACCGCCCAACGGACTTGCCCACCTCCCCGGCGTCCACGGCTTCGACCTGCGCGGCGACCGCGTGTCGTTCCAGGTGGACACCGACAAGCTCGACGCCGTCCTCCGCTCCCTGACCGCCTCGGGCGTACGGAGCCTGGCCTCCAGCCCGCCCACCCTGGAGGAGCTCTTCCTCCGGCACTACACGGACGAGGTGTCGTCATGAGCCTCGCCGGCACGGGCGTCCTCGGCCGGACCGGGAGCTTCGCCGGAACCGGCGCCCTCACCCGGCTCGCGCTGCGCCGCGACCGGCTGACGCTGCCCCTCTGGGCGCTCGTCACCGGCGGCATGGTCGCGAGCGGCGCCGGCTCCCTGGAGGGGCTGTACGGGACGGCCGCCGAGCGCGCCGAGCTCGCGGCCTCGATGACCGCCAACAGCTCGATGCGCGCGATGTACGGGCCGGTCTTCGGCGACTCCCTCGGCGGGCTCGTCGCCTGGCGCTTCGGCACCTTCGGCGCGGTCCTCGCCGCCGTCGCGAGCCTGATCGTGGTCGTCCGGCACACCCGCGAGGAGGAGGAGACGGGCCGTCAGGAGATGCTGTCCGCCGGTGCGGTGGGGCGCAGGGCCCCGCTGACGGCGGCCCTCCTCGCCGCGCTCACGCTCAACGCGGCCGTCGCCCTCATCGTCACCGCGGGCCTCGCCGGACAGAGCGCGGCCGGGGCGCTCGCGCTGGGCCTGGCGATCGGGGGGACCGGCATGGTCTTCGCGACCGCGGCCGCGCTCGCCGCCCAGTTCACGGAAAGTGCCCGGCTCGCGAAGGGCCTGGCGGCCGGCGTCCTGGGGCTCGCGTTCGCGCTGCGGGCAGCCGGAGACGCGGGGACGTCGGACGGCTCGTCGGTCCTCACCTGGCTCTCGCCGATCGGCTGGGCCGAACACGTCCGCGCCTTCGCCGGTGAGCGCTGGTGGGTGCTGCTACTGATCGTCGCGGCCGTCCTGGTCCAGACGGCGGCGGCGTACGTGCTGACCGCCCGCCGGGACGTCGGCGCGAGCTTCCTCGCGACCCGGCCCGGCCCGGCGGAGGGCCGGCTCGCGACGGCCGGGGCGCTCGCGTGGCGGCTCCAGCGCGGCACGCTCCTCGGCTGGTCGCTCGGCTTCCTGCTCGGCGGGCTCGTCTTCGGCGGCATGGTCGAGGGCGCGGCCGACATCGTCGGCGACAACGAACGGGCCCGGGAGATCTTCGAGCGGATGGGCGGCCAGAGTGCGCTGACGGACGCGTTCCTGGCCACGATGGTGTCCCTCTTCGGGATGCTCGCCGCGCTGTACGCGGTCGGGTCCGTGCTGCGGCCGCACGGCGAGGAGACCTCGGGCCGCGCCGAACCGCTCCTCGCGAACGCCCTCGGCCGTCTCCGCTGGGCCGCCGGGCATCTCATGATCGCCTTCGCCGGCTCGGCCCTGATCCTGGCCCTCGCCGGAGTCGGCCTCGCCCTCTCGTACGGGCACGACCTCGGGCCCATCCTGGGCGCCGCGCTCGTCCAGCTCCCGGCCGTGTGGACCCTCGCCGGGCTCGCGGTCCTGCTGTGGGGCGCCGCGCCGAAGGCCGCGGCCGCCGGCTGGGGCGTGGCCGGGCTGTGTCTGGCCCTCGGCTGGATCGGCCCGGCGCTCGGGCTGCCGCAGGGCGTCCTGGACCTCTCCCCCTTCGGCCACCTGCCGAAGCTGCCGGGGCCGGAGATGGCCTGGGGTCCGGTCCTGGTCCTGACGGGCCTGGCGGCGGGACTGACTGCTGCGGGCTTGGCCGGGCTGCGGCGGCGGGACGTGGCGGGCTGAGGCGGCCGGAGGTGGCGGGCCGAGGCGGCCGGAGGTGGCGGGCCGAG